>CAZWNU010000014.1:0-25997 GCA_964635515.1 uncultured Gammaproteobacteria bacterium | reverse complement strand
AAAATCGGAATGAGAGAGCCTAACCTTTACGAAGTGGGTCAAAGAATCAAAAATATTTTTACTAAAAAATAAACCGAAGCATTTTAATGATTTTTCTTTCCCTCTCACCAGTAATTTTTAAGCTACTTTTCTCTTGATAATTTAATATAACTCTCTTTTTTCCATTTATTGATCTGATAAAAGAATACTCTACTATATAAAAACATGGGAACAGCCAAGAACTTGTTCTTTTTGCCTTTTTTCCTGACTGATTTTGCCTGAGATTTGATTTTTGAATCCAAGAAGGCGCAGAAAATATCCGAATCCAAACCCGACCCAGACCTATCTTCATAATATTTTAGCAAATTGCCCAGATCGAATTTCTTAAAAATACTAAAATTAAAATTCCGGCCCCACCTAATAATCAACAAAGAAAAGATCAATCGAGCTAAATCACTCTCAGGAACCCCTATATTAACATTGCTAGGATCAAAGAAAAAAAGATCGCCGTTTTTGTTATACCTAAAATTCCGGACTGAGATCCCACTGGAATTTATGACCCGGGGACGGCTCTCTAGTCTCTCCGCCAATTCAGGATTTAACTCCTTCCACTTCTCATAATTTTGATAATTGATTTTGTCATCAGGTCTTATTTGGTGAAGCTGGGCGATTTTGGCAATCAATTTTTTAAGCTCTCTTTCTACCAGATCTTCCCGATCCAGGTTTAAAAGAACATCACGGAGATCATCCCCTTCAATTTTTCGATTAACGAGGCAAGAATATTTTGAGGAAAAATATATCGGCTCCTCAACCAGGTCCGGAGCTAATTTGTTTAACATTTTCAAATCCTCAAATTCTTGACTGGCTTTGTTAACGATCTTCTCATTCTCAAAATCCAAAACCGAAGAGCTTGATAACTTGGGAATTTTGTAAAAAAATTTGTCATCCTGAGCCACCCAAGAAAGCCTTCTTTTAACAAAGGCTTTTTTATCTATCAGATCTTTAATTTTTGCTTCAAAACTATCTGGCATAATATATCTGGTATAAATTAAAGTTAACAAAGCAAAGCTAAAAAGTAAATAAAACTCGATCTTAGGCTAAAACTTTAACAACCATTAGGCCTTGAAAACATTTCAACTATAAAGGCTCAGGTAGGATTGGACCGTTTTTTCAATATCGAACTCCTCGGACTTGATCCGGTTCCTCTGAGATAATTCCTCTCTAAAACCTCTAGCACCGAATATGTTCCGAAACTTCTCCAAAAACTCTTCCTTATCATCCAAACTGTAAAGCTGCTCCGGATTCAACATCTCAGAGGCCCCTCCCACTTGACTGGCCAGAACCGGCACCCCGGCAAAAAGAGCCTCTATCAAGGTAATAGATAGGCCTTCATATCTGGAAGGCAGAACAAAGAGGTCAAAAGTTTTTAGGTACCTAAAGGCTCGATCTATGCCTCCTGGAAAGAAAATACTTTCCTCCAACCCGGCTTGCTTGACCTTAGCCCGATAGTTATCTCCCTCCGGCCCTTCCCCTATAACAACCAATTTGGCATTAGGCCCTATCTCCAGTATCCGGGGAAAAACAGATATCAAAAATTCATAATTCTTTTGGTAGGCCAAACGGCCGATAGAGCCAATCAGAAAGTCATTATCGCGCACAAGCTGGGATCCGCCTTTACCAGGAGCCAAGGTCTTTTTTGACAAAATAGAGCTTAGCTCGGACAAGGATTGCTGATCTGTATAAAAATCTAGTTCGCTTTTTTTAAGACCATTGTAGATCAGGTTCTCTCTTTTAGCCAAACCTAACTGACGGGCCAACTCCAGGTTATGCTGGCTGACAAAAACCGGCTCATCCACGAATTTCAAGAAAAACTTAAAGTACAGCTTGTAAAAAACCCTTAAAAAACGGTTTTTTTTGTAATTTTCATCTAAAATGGACATACCCCGGAAAGTAAAAACCACTCGAGGTCGAGACCGGGACAGCTTAGCTCCGAGAGAGGCTAAAAGAGCGTTTGAACTATTTATGTGTACAGTACTAAAACTGTTTTTGTCAAAATATTTTTTAATCTCCCAAATAAAAAAAAGACTGGCTAAGGGGTTATGGGTTCTTTTCAAGTACTTGAATCTGGTATGACCTATCCCCTGTCCGGCCAACTCCTGCGGTAAAAAATTACCCTCTCCAAAACCCAACCTCACCTCGATACCTTTTTCTGTCAGTCCTTTGGCCAAATTGAGAACGCTCATCTGAGCGCCTCCCACCTCAGCCTTGGTTATAAGTATGAATATTCTTTTGGACATTCTGTTGCTACTTAAAAACTTAATTACTTCTAGCTTGATTATAGGAAAAATGGCTAAAAAAATCAAACTAAAAGGGCCTGCTTTAAAAAACAGGCCCCACCTTGATATACTCTAAGAAGTATTTTTCATTCAATAATAACTCCTCTCTTTAAGAAGCGCCTATCAGATCGGAAATAACGAAGTTGACCAAGACATAAGAGCTGAATATGACTACCAATCCGATGGTGGCCCAGAGAAGGATATTTTTACCTTTCTCCACTCTTTCTTGATTACCTGAAGCCAACATCCAAACAAAACCGCCATAAACAAACATGAGCAAGGCCAAAGAGCCGACTATACCCAAAGAAGCATTAATAACCCGACCGATAAATAGTTGAGGGCCGTCTGGGTCATTGTCGTAACCTAGAGGATCCGTAAGTTGCACCGTGGAGGCCTCAAGTGAACTCAGGCCAAAAAACAGAAACAAAAAAACAAATAATAAAAATGGATAAATTTTTTTCATAAACTCAAACCTTTATTTTCTCTAAGGTAATTATAGCATTTTTTCCAAAAAGACAAAAGAAAAAGTAAAGCCAAAGCTAAAATTTTCGGATGTAATCGTTTTCAATCAAAAAATCAATTATCTGAGCCAAGCACTCCTCCACTCCCAACTCCCCTGCTCTTAACTCCAAATCCGGGCTTTCAGGAGCTTCGTAAGGATCACTGATTCCTGTGAAATAGGGAATCTGTTTCTGCCTGGCCTTCTTGTAAAGACCCTTGGGATCCCTTTGTTCACAAACCTCCAGGGGAGTGTTAACAAAAACTTCTATAAAATTATTGATCGAGGATCGCAACTCTTGTCTTTGTTTTCGATAAGGAGAAATAAAGGAAGCCACTACCGCTACCTGATTCCGGGATAAGAGATTAACCACAAAACCGATCCGCCTGATATTCTCCTCCCGATCCTCCCTGGAAAAACCCAGGTCTTTGCTCAAATTTTTTCTGAATATATCTCCGTCAAACCTCTCTATATTATTACCGTTGTCCTTTAAAGCTTGATAAACCCCTTCGGCCAAGGTGCTTTTCCCAGCCCCTGAAAGACCGGTAAACCAAAGGACAAAACCCTTCTTATTCATAACCTTTATTTATTTTTGTAGATAGGATTCATCTGCCTGATTCTTTCCACTATCCCAGGTAAGACCTTTATAACCTGATCGATCTCCTTTTTAGTGGTATGTTTACCTAAACTGAAACGAATACAGGAATTGGCCTCCTCAGCCTTGACTCCCATGGCTTCTAAGACATAGGAAGGATGTAAATCCTGGGAAGCGCAGGCCGATCCGGTGGAGACGGCAATGCCTTCCAGGTCCAAGGAAACCAAAACAGATTCTCCTTCCGCTCCCCGGAAAATAACATGGGCGTGAGCCGGGGTGGAGTTCCTTCTGTCTGTGGTCAAATAGATATCCGGGATCTTTTGGGTCAGGCCTTCTACTAAGTAATCTCTGAGCTTAGCTATTTTCTGATTGTTTTTTTCCTGCTTCTCAGGAGTTAAAAGACTGACCGCCTTGCCCAAACCCACGATCCCCGGAGTATTTAAGGTGCCGCTTCTAAGATTCTTTTCTTGTTGGCCTCCACTCTGAAGAGGACTTAATCGACTTCCCTGCCGGACATACAAAGCACCCACTCCCTTGGGCCCGTAAATCTTGTGTCCGGAAAAACTGAGAAAATCCAGCCTTAATTTCCGGACGTCACAGGAATAAAAATTCAAGGCCTGAGTGGCGTCGGTATGGAAATGGATCCTTTGAGGTCGAGGTAACTTCTTTTTAGCTCCCCGTTTTTGCCACTCTCTAAGCCTTTGCTCGTTTATCTTCTTGATTATTTTTCCGAGTCTTTGGATCGGCTGCACACTTCCCACCTCACTATTAACATACATTATAGAGACCAAGACCGTATTCTCTTTAATGGAGTTTTCCAATTCCTCTACATTTACCACGCCTTTCTTGTCTACCGGAAGATAACTGAGTTCCACTCCCTGTTCCTCCATCTGGGCACAAGGCCTTAATACCGCCTTATGTTCCACAGAACTGGTGATTATATGAGGGGTAAAAGACCCCTTCTCCGAGCAAGAAAACTTGGCCTCATCCGATCCGGCTTGATCAGAGCAACGGCAACCACCCGAAATTGACCGGTTTTGCCTCAGGATCTCTTGAAGTAATCCTTTAATAACCAGGTTATTGGACTCGGTCGCCCCTGAAGTAAAAATTATCTCCTCAGGCAAGCTGTTTAAAAAAGCCGCTACCTCTTGCCTGGCCTGATCCACCCCGAACATGGCCTCTTGACCGAAGCTGTGCAAGGAATTAGGGTTGCCGTATCTTTCTTTTAGATAAGGCATCATCGAATCCAAAACCTCCTTGTCCAAAGGAGTAGTAGCACTATGGTCTAGGTATATCTTAGTCATAATAATTCAGCTAAAAATTTTATCTTTTTTAGAAAAAGAGTAAGAGGCTAAACGTTTTCTACATTCTTAACCTCAGGCACCACCTTTTTTAGCTGCTTCTCGATTCCATCCTTTAGAGTCACCCCGGCCATAGGACAACCGGAACACATACCCAGAAGCTGCACCTGAACCAGGCCTGTCTTCTCATCCCAGGAAATAAACTGAACATCACCTCCGTCAGATTGAAGACTGGGCCGAATCTCCTCCAAAGCCTCTTTTATTTTCTCTTCTTTGGTCATATTTAAGAAATTAATAATTAAAAATTTAATAAAGAATATTTTTGTTCCAGTCGGAGTAAAAAAAGAAAAACCTTTTTCCAGGTTCTGAGCAAAACCGAATTCAAAGACCGAAGACAAAGAGACTCCTACGGGGCGAGGAAAAACTATTTTTGGTAAGAATTAATAGCTTTTTTCAAGGCTTCTATACCCAACATGGAACAATGGACCTTGGTGTCGGGTAGGCCCCCTAGAGACTCAATGATCTCTTCCTTTTTTATGGCCAAAGCCTCTTCCAGCTCTCTGCCCTTAACCAGTTCAGTCATAGCTGAAGACACCGCTATAGCAGCGGCGCAACCCATGGTCTCAAATTTGATATCTTGAATTCTATTGTCTTTGATCTTTAAATAGATCTTCATCACATCTCCGCAGATCGGATTGCCCACCTCAGCCACCGAATCCGGGTTCTCTAGCAGGCCTTGATTGCGAGGATTTTTGAAATGATCTATTAACTTCTCAGAATATTGCATATTTTTTTCTTAACTGAAACATTGTCATTTTACATCATTCTCTCTTTTAGTCAATTGTTGTTGCCTTATGGAAGTTATTAATTGTCTTCATGATAATCAAAGATCGGTCCGGCTCCCATAATCAACCTTCCGTCTCTTTCGTAGATCAAGAGAAGTAAGTTTATTCCTTCAACACTCTCTGTTAAAGCATGGTCATGACGCAAATTCTTACTTCTCTCCTCCTCAACCTCATACATAGTAACAAATCTGTCAATGAATCTGAGATCGTCGAAATCCAGATTCTCGCCTCTTAACTGCTTCTCAGTTATTTCTTCCACCCTTTCCAAGTTAGATCTGGCCTCTCTTAGATCCAGGGCGATCGATCCGGATCGTCTAAAGATTCCTAGCTCCTCCATCATATCTTCAATCATCTTTAAGCTGGCAATCATCTCTCTGACCAAAACCGGATTAGGTTCTATATAATTATTTTGCTCCACTTCTCCTGCCTGTTGAAGATAGCTGTCCCCTAGGCCAGGTGTGTCATCAGCAAAAATTCTCAATTTGTCATTATCAAGCTGGGTGTCCATCAAGGAAAATAAAAAGGAGTCAAGGTCTCGCTCAAACCAGGCGAGGCTGTCAAACACCTCCATATTAGAATCTCTGTTTTTAAGAGCCTGCTTGTGAGTATGAAGGGTGTTTAAATAGTTACTGGTCTGCCAAGTATAATCATCAAAACGATCTATCTGATCACGAAGCTCCTCTACTTGGGAGTCATAGCCTTCAAAATCCGAGTTCACATAAAAATAATCAAGCTCTTCAAGGGAGTAAACAAGGTTGGGGATATCCCAATTAGTGCTCAAGCAACGGCGCTCTTTCTGCCTGATACTACCGAATCCGCAACCGGTCTTCAGGTCCGGCACTTCTTCTTCAAAAAGAGGATCACCGACATGAGGATAAATCAATTGCTGATGAATATATTTATTGGGAATATAGGGTTGGGACAAAACTCTCAAACCGATATGAGGACGACTTGAGGTGCTGGTATGATCATAAACTCCTTCAATTTCCGTGGGATGATGATCAGATATAATTTTGTCTCTGAGGTCTTCTAACTTTCTATCCAGATCCCCTAATTCTTGATCGAAGAACCTCTCCTCCAGACCGTTAGAGATCTCTTCTTCATCATCCTCTTCCCCGAGAATCATATCCTCCAAGGCTCTGGTGTAGTGGCGATAGGTAAGTTCGTCTCGCAAGCCATCAAAGAAAGAAACCAATTTATAAATTTGGGCCCAGTCGTTTTTTATACTATGGTCCTGGTTGAAATCATGGGCCATAAAAATCGAAGCCATCATTGATATCCTCCAATCAGCTCGGTCTACCTTACAATCGGGGCAACTTTCTTCATCGTGGTAGTAAAGGGGAAATAGAGAGTTCAGCCATTCAAAAGCTAAATAGACGTTGTTCAACCTGGCTGTTTCCTGGTAATTTTCCGGCACCTGAAAATCACTGTAATCTTTTTCATGAAAAACTACCGGGGAGCTTCTCTTCTCATCTCTGGCACTCAGGATTAGCTCTATCTCTTCAGGCACATCATCTTCCAGATACCAAGGTAAGTCAAAAGAAAAATAGGCGGCCTCGGACTGAGAGAATTTTGTCAAACTGTCCAGTCCGGCTTTAGAAGTCTGATCTGGTCTCGGTTCCAAAATTTTTAAAAGAGTGGCCAGGTAGGCGGCCTGCATCCTCGATCCCAAAACATAGGGATCAGTGGTAAAACCCTCGGACGCTAACAGGAGCTCATATCGATCACTGGCCTTTTTGTAAAGAGACTTGGTAATGTGCCATAAATTATCATAAAAAATACCGCTTTCCACATTTTTAAAACTGTTCTTTAGGCTATGTTGGTAATAATAACTCAACAGATCCTTGGTCAAAACTACTGGGATCTGGTTTTGACCTATCTCCCGGTACATGTCATAAAGATTATCAACTTCTCTAGAGAAGGGCTCTTCAATAATAGCAAAGCCCTGGGAGTTCAGATCATCTTCTACTCCGGCAAGATTGATCCTTCTGTTGACGTTGTAATAATTGGCCACCTCAACCTTGGAATCAAGGGGTAAACCGATCTCGTAACTGGAAGTGGCCAGCTCATAATCATAGGAAGGCTGTTCATAAAAATCCCCAAAATTGAATTGTTCAACCAAGGGAATCTCCCTCTCTCTATCCTCGTCATTATCATCTCTTTCACCACCACCCTCCAGGCCGTTAGAAAAAGTTGTGGTTGCAGAGTGACCATTTCTTTCCGGGTCAGCGTCTCCGTTCCTATCCTGGCCGATCCCCATATAATCGCTTCCCAATAATTTTACCAGAAAGAATATTCCGACAATTATCAAGGTTAGAAAAGCAACAAAAGCAAAAAAAAGCAAAATCATTTTTTTTCCTTCGGAAGAATCAGGATCAGGTCTGGAGGGTCTAGATTTCGACTTGGAAGAACCGGATGCTGGATCGGAACCTAACCTCTTATCTTTTTTCCATTGATCGTCTATGAACATAGATTAGTCTAGATATTTGGACTTGTTGGCCTGGTGCTCGGAATAATCTTCGGAAAAGACGGTTTCTCCGGTGTCAGGCCGACTTAGAAAGAATTTATAGGAAGTATGTCTTGGATAAATGGCTGCCTCTATAGCTTGGAGTCCGGGGTTGCTGATCGGTCCCGGAGGCAGGCCTCTAAAAACATAGGTATTGTAGTAAGACCTAGCCATAGTGTCTTCATAACTATACCGAGGCTTATCCACTCCTAGGATGTAGGCTAAGGTGGCACAGGAGCGGAGCAAATTACCGTTTTTATGCTTGTCCCAGAAAATACCGGAAGCTATCCTCATGTCCTCCTTGGTTTGAACTTCTTTCTCAATTAAAGAGGCCATGGTTAAAACCTCATGAATATTGTAACCTTGTTTCTCCAGATCATCCTTCATTTTAGGGGTCAGTTTACTATCCAGGTTACTGATCATTCTCCAAGCCACATCCTTAGGTCCGGCATCCTTGTAAACTCGGTAGGTGTCAGGGAATAAATAACCCTCCCAACTTAAATTATCCGGTCTGCCCTCTAAAAAATCAAAGTCAGCCGCAAAATCAAAGGGCTTGGGATAATTATCATTTTTCTCATAGTCAATCCGGGGACGACCGACCACATCCAGCCACTCTTCTTGACTGAATAATCCTCTTTCCTCAAAGTATTCACCCATCCTCTCCAGGGTCCAGCCTTCAATGATCTGAATGGTGATCTCGTTTTCAGTAGCAATACCAGTAGTCAAGACAGCGACCACCTCTTGTATGTTCTTGTTGGTATTTAAAAGATATTCTCCGGCTTTAAAATCGCTTTCTACTCCGGAAAACCAAACATGAAGATCAAACCAGAACTGAGATCTGATCAAATTCTCATCCTCCAAATTTTGACCAATTTGCTTCACTCCCTGACCGGATTCAATGACAAAATGAACATTATTACTCTCCTCCGAGGCCGGCTTGTTAATATTAAAAGAATAGAGAAGGAAAAAAACCAAGACTAACAACAAAGAAATCAAAAGAAAGGGAATAATCCCGAATTTTATTACTTTTTTCATAGAAAAATCCATTTAAAAAACCATTTAATTAAAAATTATAGATAATCGTCTCGACCCTCTTCCTTCATTTGCTTAACCAAATTAGTAACATTGACCACCTCTTCTTTAGGAACAACGATTAAAGCATCCGGGGTATTCACCACCACCATGCCCTTAAGGCCGACCCCGGCCAGAATCTTACCTTTGTCTAAATTATACAATAAACTATCTGATGTGTTAAGTAAACTGACCTTGCCCTGGGTCACATTGGCCTCACCGTGCTCTTCCAAGGCTTTTTTCAAAGCGTACAAAGTCCCGGGGTCACTCCAACCCATGTTTGTCTTTAAAACCACGGCATTACTCAAATCCACCTTTTCAATTATAGCTCGATCAAAATGGATAGCTTCAGCCTCGGAATAATTACCAGAAGTCACCTTGTCATATATCTGAGGGGCCAGTTTCTCGTATCTGGTGATTAAAAAATCGACCGAGGTTATAAAATAACCGGGGTTCCAAAAATATTGACCGCTTTTATGCATTCGATCGCACTCCTCCTGCTCCGGTTTGTATTTCCAGCCCTGAAAAGAAAAATAATGCCTGCCGTCGATATGCCCCTTTTCTTCACCCACATTTATCCAGCCCAAATTATTGTTGGAGAACCTAGCTCTCTCACCTAAAAAAACAAAGCGGTGAGGGTCGGAATCTATCAATTCCCGGCCACACCTTAAAGCATCCACAAACTCGTCCGGTCTCTCCATGAGATGATCGGCCCAAAGAATGGCCATAGCTCCGGAAACACCTCGTTTTCTAAGTTCCTGAGTAGCGTAACAGACAGCCGGACCCAAATTCTTCCGATCCGGCTCTACCAGGAGATTATCCTGGGAGAGTTCGGGCAATTGCTCTTTAACGCAATCCTTGTATTGCTCTATGGTCTGGACAAAAATGTTCTCCGCCCCGAACACCGGAGCTACTCGGTCAAAAGCCAACTGGATAGTGGACTTACCGTTGAAAATCTGGTCAAACTGCTTGGGTGAGTTGACCCTGGAAAGGGGCCATAACCTGGTCCCTTTGCCTCCGGCAAAAATGATTAGTTTCATATTTAGCTATTAATCTTAAAAAGTTATTTTTTTAACTTGCGCCACCAATCGGGGTTTTCCTGATACCAGGCGATGGTCTCGGCCAGGCCTTGTTCGAAGTCCTTTTCCGGCTGCCAAGCCAACTCCTCCTTGGCCTTGGAGTAATCTATGGCATATCTCAGATCATGACCCGGACGATCAGTTACGTATTCTATACTCTCCTCTGAAGCTCCCAGTAAATCCAAAATTTTATGGGTAATTTCTAAATTGGAGAGTTCTTTGCCCCCTCCTAGGCAATAGGTTTCTCCGATCTTTCCGGACTTGATTATCTTTTCCACTCCTTTGTTGTGATCCTGAACATGGATCCAATCCCGGATATTCCTACCCTTGCCGTAAACCGGAACCGGTTTGCCTTCTATCAAATTGGTCACAAACAAAGGTATCAATTTTTCCGGATGCTGATAAGGGCCGTAATTGTTGCTGCAATTGGATATGGTTATGGGCAGGCCGAAAGTATGATGATAGGCTCTGACCAAATGATCAGCTGCCGCTTTAGAGGCGCTGTAAGGACTCCTGGGGTCATAAGGAGTTTTTTCAGAAAAAGGAGGATCTGAAAAATCTAAAGAACCGAAAACCTCGTCTGTAGAGATATGATGAAAACGGATGCCCTTTTCTTTGGCCGCCTCCAATAGCACCCAAGTTCCCTCTACATTAGTCTGGATAAAACTTTTAGCCTCTTCTATGGAGCGGTCAACATGGGTTTCGGCGGCAAAATTAACAATCAGGTCGACATCCCCAACCAATCCTTTCACCAAAGAAGCGTCTTTAATATCTCCTTGAACAAACTCGTAATTGGATTTATCTTCAACCACTTTCAAATTATCTTTGTTTCCGGCATAGCTCAAAATATCTAGATTTAGAATTTGGTCCTCCGGACACCTCTCCAACCAATAATGGATGAAGTTAGAGCCGATAAACCCAGCTCCACCGGTCACTAAAAGCTTCATTCCTCCAAATTATTCCTAATTTTTTCAGCCGCTTCCCGCATCTCTTCCTCATCCAGGTTCTTGGTGTTTTTTAAGTCTATAGATCCGCCATGACCATCATCACTGAACCTGGGAACCAGCCAAACATGAGCATGATGCACTTCCTCTCCTAAGACCAAGGAAACCACATATTCGGTCTCTAAAGCTTTTCTGATAGAGTTGGCCACCTTGCCCACCACTCGATAATACTCAGCCAGATCCGGATAATCCCAGACCCAACGATAATGCTTTTTGGGAACGACCAGAGTATGTCCCGGGTTTAGGGGTCTGATGTCCAAGAAAGCCAGGAAATTGTCATCCTCATAAACCTTGTAGGACGGCAATTCTCCTGCCACAACCTTGCAAAACATACATTCCATAAAAACTTTATTTAAATATTATATTACTCTATTTTATAGGGAGAATCACTGTCTTCCTCCCACCTGATCTCATCGACCTCTTCTTGCTTGCCTATCCCCTTGTACAGTTTATCCGGCAAATTAATACTTAAACCGTCTTCTGAAGAAACACATTTATAGCCGTGCACTACTCCCGGAGGAACCAATATGGATTTGGCCTGCTCAGCTCCGGCAGTTATTTTTTGATAGGCGCCAAAACTGGGTGATTCCTTTCTTCTGTCCCAGAGATGAAGCTCAAAAGTACCCGGACCCAAAAATACAAAATAATCGGATTGGGAGACATGTTCATGCGGCCCCCTAACCTCTCCGGACTTGGTCAAACTGACATAGGACATGGTGGGAGAAAAATCTATCTCGTCCTGACGATAGATCTCAGAAAGCCAACCTCTTTCATCTGAAAATTGTTTTAATTCCTTTATTATCACTCCTTTAATGTTCATAAAAACTATGTTAATTCTTTTTTAGTCAAAAGTCCCACTTGAGCTCCTTCACGAGCAATGACAGAGGCGGTGTTTCGAGCTCCCAGGTGCATGGCCTTTTTAATATCCCCTTGGTAGAGATTTAAACCAGCCACCACAGAAGAATTGAAAGCGTCTCCCACCCCGGTAGTGTCAATTTTTCTTTCTTCCCTGATCGTCGCCTGGTGATAAAAATCTTGGCCATCATAGGCATCAGCTCCCTTCTTGCCCCGAGTTACCACCACCAAAGAAGGGCCGTAGTCTTTCAGGCCGAGTAAGAGATTTTTGATCTTTGAATAGAATTCCTCTCCTTTGTCCTGATGATTTTTGTCAGACATCAAAAGCTCTATGGCCTCTTCCCGATTTACAAACAAAATTCCGGTTTTTTTTAAAAAAGGAGCTAGGCTCCTGACTCCGGCCTGGATCTGGACATGTCCGGGATTCCAAGAGATCCTTCCCTCTCCGGCTGAGGAAAAAATGTTTTTCAGATTCTGCTTCCACTTCCCGGAAAGAGAGGTAATGTGGACCCAGCCACTGCTTTTTATAAACTCCTGTTCTTTTTCACCTATATCCAAATCTTGATTGGCTGCCCGATTGGAAAAAACAATGTGTTCATTATCCGGTCCCACTAAAAGAAAAGAAAAACCGCTTTCCCGGTCTTTCTCTTGAACACAGTCAACAACTACTTTCTTTTTCTTTAAATTATCCTTGATCTTTTTAGCCCGATCATCATTACCAACCGCCACCAAACAGGCTGTCTTGAAGCCCAAGCCGGAAAAATTGACCGCAGTATTGGAGGCGCCGCCGCCAAAAGTGGAATGAGCTCCCTTAATCCTTATCTTAGAACCATAACGAAAAGCTAGCATCCTTTGATTAGGAATATCTGGATCATTAAAAAAGACTCCTTGATCAGTTCTAAAGGTAACATCCTCAGTGGCTCCACCAATGGTAATAAAATCATATTTCATATTAACAGTATATCATAATTGTTTTTCTAACTCAAAAGCCATAATTCAAGATCATAGCTTTGAGTATAAAAAGTTTTCAAAATTAAACCTGACACAAAATATGGACAAAATCTTAAAAATAATGTACAATGATAGTTAGATTTTTTCTAATTAACATTTGACAAAATGAATAATTTAATTGCTGAGCTGTATAAAACCAAGAGAACAGTATTTACTCATAAAGAACTGGCCTTAATTTGGGAAGAAGGCAGGCGCAATAATCTAAATGCTAAAATCACCTACTATGTAAAAAAAGGTAAACTACTAAGATTAGGACAAGGATTATTCGCTAAAGACAAAAACTATGATCCTAAAGAATTGGCTGTTAAAATTTACTCTCCTTCTTATATTAGTTTTGAAACTACTCTAAAAGAAGCTGGTGTTATCTTCCAACACTACGAATCGATATTTGTAGCGACCAAATGGCCAAAAGAAAAAAAGATTAACAATTACACTTTTGTTTTTAGAAAAATAAAAGATGAGGTTTTATATAATCCTTTAGGCATAGAAAATAAAGAAAATTACAGTATTGCCACCCCTGAAAGATCATTTTTAGACATGATCTACCTTTTCCCAAACTATTACTTTGATCATTTGGATATACTGGACTGGGATAAATGTTTCGAAATCGCTAAAATATATAATAATAAACAATTAATTAAACGTTTAAAAAAATATGCTGAATAAAGAAAGACATCGTCTTTTGATGGGTAGAATATTAAGAGATATTTATTCTGATATCTCCATCTCCTCTTTGCTGGGATTCAAAGGAGGAACTTGCGCCTATTTTTTTTACAACCTACCTAGATTTTCAGTAGGCTTGGATTTTGATCTTCTTGAACTGAATGAAGCTAAAAAAAATATTGTTTTTAAACAGCTAGAAACTATAATATCCCAATATGGAGAAATAAAGGATAAATATATTAAAAAAAATACTATTCTCTTCTTACTTTCTTATGAAAAATCAAAATACAACATTAAACTAGAGATTAGCACTAGAACACTTAAAAACATTAAAGACTATTATGAAATAAGAAATTATCTAGGAACAGCTATGCTTATCGCTCAAAAAAAATATCTTTTCTCAGCAAAGCTGGCAGCCTTAACTTTAAGAAAAAAAACAGCAAGCAGAGATATTTATGACACCTACTATTTTGCTAAAAATAATTGGGATATTGATACTGCTTTTATCAAAGAAATAACTGGTCAAGACATTAATAAATATCTGGATGATTGCATAACTTTAGTAGAAAAAATAGATAACAAACAAATCATGCAAGGCCTAGGAGAGTTAGTATCTGAAAAAGAAAAGAAATGGGTAAAAGAAAAACTAAAACCAGAGGTTATTTTTATGTTAAGAAACTATAAACAAGCTCTGGGTTAAAAACACCAATTTAAAATCTAAAGTACGATACTCAACTTGTTTAAAATTAAAAACTTAAATTCTCTAGAACTATTTTTCTAACTCAAAAGCCATAACTTAAAAGTTATGGCTTTTGATATAACAAATTTGAAAAACAAATCTATTAGTTTAAACTTTGAATAGTCTGATCCAAAAGATCCCTTTCTTCACCAAGGATCAGATAAATACTATCGCTGTCTCCTCTCTTGGCATAATAAAGTTCTGGGAATTCCATGTCAGCCAAATATTCTTCCACCTCCTCCTCGCTCATCTCCTCCGGAAGCATTTCTCTTTCCTCTTGTATCATATAATCGGTATCATGACTCTCTCCTACCATCAAAATGTTGGATACATCATCACCACTGGCCTCGACTATGATCAGGTGATCGGTCAGTCCGGTTCCTTCAAAATCCTGTTCCGGAATATCAAAGGCGCGTAAATCGGTCATAACCTCCAGAACTTCTTCCAGCTTTTCCTGGTCTACTGCAAATTCACTCGGAGAGACTCCCTGCCAAACCTTTACTTCCTCCCCTTCCTCATCAGTGGTGGTTCCTCTTTCCAGGGCAAACTCCCGATCCGGATACTGAAACCTAAGACGATCTATTTCCTCCTTAGGAGTATCAAAAATTATTCGACTGCGCCAATCATCTTTCAAGAACAAACTGGTTAACCTGAGATTCAAGACCGAATAGGTTTCCGGTTTATCCGGATGAGAAATATAGGTGTTGCCAAAGGTATGAGAATCCATTTGACCCACTACAAACTCCGCAAACAACTCCCCCTCCTTATATACCTTGACCCAGGATCCTTGCTCTTTATTGGTATCAAATTCCTCCTTTTTTTCCTCTTCACCACTGGCCAGTTCAAATTCCGCTTTAGCCAAGTCTGACATTTTCTCCTCTAGTTCTCGAGCGTCACTTTCTGTTAAATAAAAATCTCCTTCTCCCTCCACTCTCCAGCTGAACTCCCCCTCTCTGATCAAGACGGAGGTACTGTCTTCCCTGGTCACCTCGATTTTTTCTACCTGGTCAATTTCCAAATCGGACAAAAAATTAGGCCCCTTCCCCCAATCCTGCCAAGGACTTTGGAAAAGATAGATCAAAATGATCAAGCCTAATAAAATTCCTCCCAAGATCAAGTTTTTTCTGCTCATAGATTTTAAATTAATTTTAATTAAAAATAAAATGTTTGCTCTAGGCCCTCCTCTTTCTTACATAATATCTTACCATACCGAAAACCACTACTACAACAGCTAAAAAGAAAATATTAAAATATTTGACTATTGCTTGGACTGTTTCACTGGGCTCTTGCAGAGGTCTGTCAGTGATCTCCTTAGCCCTGATCGTGATCAGGTCCTCATCCAAACTAAGGCTGTCCACTAGATTTTGGAAAAAGACCAAGCCGCTTCGATTTCCTCCCAGAAAATCATCTCTGATAAAATTACTATTTCCCACCAGGACCACTCTTCCCTCCTCGGTCTCCGCCTCGGAATAAGCGCTTTTCAGCGGGCTATTGGTCTTAATGGCTAGCTTGTATTGATCTGTCTTCTCCTGATCATATTCAAGATCTGATTCCGGGTCCAAAACATAGTCTTCTCCTTCCTGGATCCAGGCGTCAGAGGTGGTCCGGGCTAAAACAATAAAATCTTCAGAAGTGGTAGCCACAGTATCGACACTGCTAGGCCAAGGGAAGATCAAACTTCTTAAGCCGGACACAGCCACGCTCTCCGGATGAAGATTTTCTTCTTGAACTCTAACCCAGGGTGGATATTGAGTATGGAAATTGAACATGCCAGAATCGAAACTGACCCGTCCGGAAGAAGAGTCCAAAACCAAATTCTCTCCCACCTCAAGGCCGTAGCTATTCACCAGATCATTAAGGCCTGTCTCAATCTGACTGGCAGATAGACCCTCCTCTAGTTCTATACCATCAACAAAAAGAAATAAAGAACCGCCTCTCATAACAAAATCATCCAAAATCTCTAACTCCTCTTGATCGAACTTTTCTCTGGGTCCAATCACCAACAGGGTTCTTACCTCCTCCGGAATATCCTCTTCTTCTAAGGAGACATCTTGAAGATCATAGACACGTTCCAACTCTTCCCTGGCAGTGGAAAGTCCTTCTTCAGAATTAAACAAAGATCCGCGATCGGACAAAATTCCCACTACCGGAACCTCTTCCTGGGTTACTTTTTTAATAGCTGTGGTTATCTGGTATTCCAAGTTACTTATATCATCCACTACAGGCAAGACCTCCATCTCTTGGCCGTATTCCACTGCCACACCCATAAAACCAGTTGTTACCTGATAGGAGTCTCTTTCCAAAACATTGAACCTCATCTGGGGAATGCCCATTCTGGGAAGAACAGTCTCCGGGTTTTCCATATCCTGAGGGTCGATGTTTTCCAGGCTGATCTTGCCCTGGGAATAAGTGACATATTCATTTAAAATGTTGTTCACCTCTTCTTCTAAACCGATATACTGGTTGGGCAATTTTTGACTGAAATAGACCTTGATCCGCAGGACATCTTCCAGGCCAGATACGGCCTCTCGGCTTACATCAGAAATGGAATAAAGTTTGTCCTGGGTAAGGTCCACTCGAATAAAATTCTGGGAAGAAAAATAATTAAGAGCGACCAAAATGGAAAGCAAAAGAAAAAAAGTGATTAAAAAATCACTCTTTTTAAGCAAGAGTTCGAACTTTGATCTAAAAATCTTTAAACTTTCTTTAAGCTTATCTTTAATCATAAATTTAACTTAATTCCCTTTTTTCCAAAACCTTAACATTAAGCCACAAAAAGAAAAAGATAAAGGAAAGGTAATAAACTATATTTTTACTATCTATCACTCCCTTGGAAATACTTTCGAAGTGACTTCCCAGACCTAAAAATTTCATCACCGGAATCGCAAAAGCGGGAGCTTGGTTTAAAACTGTCTCTGATCCGATAATAAAAAAAACAAGTCCGGCGCCCAGGGCCAGAACAAAGGCCACGATCTGGTTTTTGGTCAAACTGGAAATAAAAAGACCCAGGGCTAAATAGGCTCCGGCTAAGAATAAAGCTCCGATATAACCGCCCCAGATAGGCCCGAGATCCAGATCTCCCATAAGATTAACAGTAAGAGGCAGGGTCAGGGTCAGAACTAGGGCTATTAATACAAAAAACAAAGCGCTTAAGAACTTGGAAAGGACCAATTGCCAATCGGTTACAGGCAGAGTCATTAAAAACTCATTGGTTCCCATTTTTTTCTCCTCAGCCCAAAGTCTCATGGTTATGGCAGGAGCCAAAAATAGAAAAACCCAGGGCAAAAATACGAAATAAATCCTCATACTGGCCTGACCGGCCAAGAAAAAGTTACTGAAAAACAACCAATTGCCGGCTAATAAAAAGACTGCCAGGAAAATATAGGCGATAGGAGAGCTGAAATAGGCCAAGAGCTCTTTCTTGAACAGGACATAGACCGTTTTGGAATAAGTTTTGACTGACATAAAATTATTTAAAGCTTTTCTTTAGTTAATTGCCTAAAGACATCCTCTAGTTTTTGGCTTCTGCGATCAAACTCCATAACCACCCAACCCTTGTGAAAAATGGTCCGGGAAACTCTTTCTCGAATATCCTCCCCGGGCTGGGGCTCCAATTCATAACCGAAGATTCTATCAGACTCTTGATCAACCGGATCGGCCTTGGCCACCCCGGGTATATTAAGCAACACCTTTAAAACATCTTCTTTGTAACCCTTGATCTTGATATAGATCTTTTCCTGGCAACCCATTTGTTCAGCTAAGTTGTCCGGGCTACCTTCTCCAACCAATCGACCCTGATTGATAATAATAACTCGATCACAAGTGGCACTGACCTCGCCCAGGATATGAGTGGAGAAAATAACGGTTCTGGTCTTGCCTATCTTTTTGATCAGATCCCTGATCTCCACGATCTGATTGGGGTCTAAACCGGTCGTGGGTTCATCCAAAATCAGAACTTGAGGGTTATGGATTATAGCTTGAGCCAAGCCCACTCTTTGCCGATAACCCTTGGAAAGCTCTTCGATCAACCTAAAAAGCATTCCGTCTAAACCGCAAGACTCCACCACTTCTTCTATTCTCTGGTTAAGATCCTCTAAAGGAATACCTCGGACCTCAGCCACGAATTTTAAGTATTCGTAAACGTTCATGTCTTCGTATAAAGGCACTGTCTCCGGTAGGTAGCCGATTTTCTTCCTGGTCTCTAGGGAACGAGTCTTAATATTTTGGCCATCAATTAAAACCTCTCCTTGATCAGCTGACCAAAAGGAAGTAAGAATTTTCAGGGCCGTGGTCTTGCCGGCTCCGTTCGGACCTAAAAATCCCAGAACCTCGCCCCTTTGGACACTAAAACTCACATCATCCAAGGCTTGATTCTCTCCGAATTTTTTACTCAAATTTCTAACCTCGATCATAAAAACTGTTAATCTTTTTTAAAAAAAATAGAGTCTGATTTAAATTTTATTCTATATTAAAGACAAAAAAGAGATTCGTCAACCAGGAGCAATTTCCGGTTTGGCTAAACAAAAAACCCTGACAAGAAAAAAAGGCTTGTCAGGATTTTTTTAGTCAAATCTTTCCAGTACCACTTCTCTAATAAAAATATTATGGTCTCTTTGAACTTTTAAACCAATCCTGTCTCCGGGTTGAAAATTCTGGATCACGGATCTGAGGGTGTTGTCCTGGTTAATCTCTATAGCATTGATCTCAAAAATAATATCCCCCTGTTCTAGGCCGGCTTCAGCTGCCGGAGACCCGGGTAAAACTCCGCTTTCTCCGTCCTGGGCCGGTGCAATCAAAGCTCCGCTATCCCGAACCAGATCCTGATCAATAGCCATCTCCGGGGTGATCATTTGGTAACTGACTCCCAGCCTCGGCCTTATAATAATCCCGTGCTCTTTAACACTCTCAATCACCGGCTTGACTTCATTAATGGGAATGGCAAAACCCAGGCTATCCCCTGACCTGTCTACAGCCACATTAACACCGACAACCTCTCCTTCTAAATTGATCAAGGGGCCGCCAGAGTTACCCAAATTGATCCCGGCATCGGTCTGAATAATATTGTTCAAAACCTGGCTCCTGCCATCAAGGGTTTGAGCCACAAAATCCCGATCCAGACCACTGACAATTCCTTTGGTTACCGTGTTTTGATATTTGCCCAAAGCATTACCGATGGCCAAAACGGTACTTCCCACCACTAACTGATCGCTGTTGCCCAAATCCAGGGAAGGTAGACCCTTATCGTGGATCTTTAGAACAGCCAGATCATTAAAGGGGTCGCTATCTATCAGCTGGGCATAATATTTTTGCCCGGAACTGAGAATTATCCGGTAGTGAGTATCTCCGGGATGATCGGTCTCCACCACATGCTTATTGGTCAGAATATAGCCGTTATCTGAAACTAGAAAGCCGGTACCCACGCCTCTCTCTGTCTTCTTTTTCGACCAGAGCTCTTGTCCGGTATCCGGGTCAAGCTCCAGGCTGTCTCTTTCCAGATACACCGTGATATTGACCACCCCGGACTGATTTCTTTCAATAGCCCGGATGGTAGCCTCTTGATCATCCAGCCGAAACTCTTCAGAGCTTAAATATTGAGGAGCAAGAGAAGAATTAAAAGCAAAAATCGATAAAGAGAGAAGTAAAAATAAAAAACTTAGAAGACCGAGAAACTTTGTTTTTCTATTTAGATCGAACATGTTTTTTACAGGTCCAAATCATTGATCTGTTGCCTTTGGACCCTGCTTAAATTAGCCGGAATGTTAACCTTAACCTCCACATAATGATCGCCGTGACCGCGACCATCCAGTTTTTTAACACCCTTGTTCCGCAAACGAAAAACAGTGCCTGACTGGGTTCCGGCAGGTATTTTTAATTTAACCTTACCATGGACGGTGTCCACTTCTATTTTATCACCTAAACTGGCTTGTTTAAAGTTAATTTCTCTTTTGGACCAGACATCACTCTTTTCTCGTTTGAATTCGGGATGAGGAGAGACTTTCACTTTTAAATACAGGTCTCCGCTGGCCTGACCATCCACTCCGGCCTCTCCTTGGCCGGACATCCGTAAAACCTCGCCATCATCTATACCGGCCGGGATATTGACCTTGATAGTCGATTCTTCTTGAATCACTCCTTGACCGGAACACTTGGAACACTTCTGGGTATAGGACTTACCTTCTCCTCGACACTGTTCACAGACCATCTGGACCTGCATATTGCCGAAAATAGTCCGTTGTACCCGATTAACTCGTCCGGAGCCGCCGCAATTGGAGCAAGTATCGATCTTACTTCCGGGTTCGGCCCGGTTACCTTTACACCTATCACACAAAACCTTGCGATTCACTCGTATCTCCTTTTCTGCTCCAAAGACAGCTTCTTCAAAACCGATACTAATTTGGGCCTCCAGGTCCGAGCCCCTAGCAGATCTCTTTCTGCCTCCACCACCAAAACCGAACATGTCACCGAAACCTCCGAACATATCACCCAAGTCATCCATATCAAATTCCACTCCACCACTTCTAAAGCCTCCGAAATTATTAAAGTCAAAACCGGCACTGCCGGTTCCTCCGTTCTGACTGGCCTGCTTGTAGGCGCTATGCCCGAATTGATCATATTGGGCCTTCTTTTTTTCATCTCCCAATACCTGATAGGCTTCATTTATTTCCTTGAACTTGGCCTCATCTCCTCCTTTTTTATCCGGATGATATTTGTGAGCTAATTTACGAAAAGCTTTTTTGATCTCCTCTTGACTGGAATTTTTGTCCACTCCTAAAATACTGTAATAATCCTTGTTATTCATAATTATTGATGATTATTCTTTTTTTCTAGCCCCTGAATCCTATCTCTTTGTCGGATTGACCAGAAGCCTCCTCGATCTTACCGAAATTATCTTCATACTTCTTCAAATTCTCCTCCATAGCCCGGATCATCCTCTTGAAATGACCTGGAGAAACGATTACTCTGGAACCGACCGAACCGCTCCTACCGAAAATGTTCATAAAATCCAGAACAAACTCTTCTTTGGTGTGATTGCTCAACATGGCATTGGCATAGAAGCCCTTTGACACTTCTTCGCTCATCTTGAGCTGGATTTGTTTTTGACCGGATTGGTCTTGTCCTTTTTGTTGATCACTCATAGTAAGTTGAATTAATAAATTATATCCGAGGGGTAATTCAAATTCCCGGGAAAACCCCTAGAAAACCGAACCTTTCCGATTTTAAAAGGGTCGGAAAGGTTCGTTAAATCAGCACCTCTTTATTTTCCCTCTTGATCTTGATCATCCTTTTTTTGGTCCTGGTCCGATCCTTCCTCGTACTCAGCCTCTACTGGTCCTTGTTTTTCTCCCTCTTCTCCAGCACCTTCTTTGGAATCAGCCTGGGCTTGATCTCCGGTCGCCCCTTGAGCCTGCTCGCCTGTCTGAGACTGTTGTTGATACATTTGAGAACCGATCTTTTGGGCGACTTGATTAAGATCTTCCATTTTCTGCTTAAGCTCCTCTTGATCAACTTTTTCCGCATTCTTGCTTTGTTTCAAGGCTTCTAATTTTCCTTCCAAATCCTTCTTGTCCTCGGCCTGCATCTTATCACCAGACTCTTGAAGTAATTTTTCAGTCTGTATAACCACGGATTCTGCTTGATTTTTTACCTCTATCTCTTCCTTCTTCTTTTTGTCCTCTTCAGCGTGCTTTTCAGCTTCTTGCCTCATCTTCTCGATCTCCTCCTCAGACAAGGAAGAGGATCCGGTAATAGTGATCTTTTGTTCTTTACCAGTACCTTTGTCTTTGGCATTAACATTTAATATTCCGTTGGCGTCTATATCAAAGGTAACCTCAATCTGAGGGGTTCCCCTGGGAGCTGGAGGAATACCGTCCAAGATAAATCTGCCTAAGCTTTTGTTATCCTGGGCCATAGGCCTTTCTCCTTGAACCACATGGATCTCCACACTGGGCTGATTATCAGCAGCAGTGGAAAAAATCTGGGATTTGGAAGTGGGAATACTGGTATTCTTCTCTATGATCGGAGTAGCCACACCACCCAGGGTCTCGATTCCCAGGGTTAAAGGGTTAACATCCAAGAGCAGAACATCCTTAACATCTCCTTGCATCACTCCGGCTTGAACAGCCGCTCCCATAGCCACTACTTCATCAGGATTTACTCCCAAATGAGGCTCCTTGCCGAAAAACTCCTTAACCTTTCTTTGAACCAAGGGCATCCTGGTCTGACCGCCGACCATAATGACTTCTTCAATGTCTTTGACCTCATATCCGGCATCTGATAACGCTTGTTTGCAGGGCTCCAAGGTTCTATCCACCAACTTCTCGATCAGCTCTTCCAGCTTACTTCTATTCAATTTTAAATTAAGATGTTTAGGTCCTTCCTGATCACTAGTAATGAAGGGTTGGTTGATCTCTGTTTCTTGTTGGGAAGAAAGTTCGATCTTAGCCTTTTCAGCTGCCTCTTTTATTCTTTGCAAAGCCAGAGTGTCCTTAGACAGATCGATTCCTTGATCTTTTTTAAACTCCTCCAGAATCCAAGAGATAATGGTCTGGTCGAAATCCTCTCCTCCCAATCGGGTATCTCCGTGAGTTGACTTAACCTCCACCGTATCCTCGGATACATCCAAAATGGAGATATCAAAAGTACCTCCGCCCAGATCATAGACAGCGATCTGCTGACCCTTTTTCTTGTCAAAGCCATAAGCTAAGGCGGCGGCGGTAGGTTCGTTAATAATTCTTTTCACTTCCAATCCGGCTATTTTTCCGGCATCTTTGGTAGATTGTCTTTGAGAATCATTAAAGTAGGCAGGAACCGTGATTATGGCCTCAGTGATCTTCTCTCCGGTTTTTTCTTCAGCATCCTGTTTCATTTTGGCCAAAATCATGGAAGAAATCTCTTCTGGGGTATGCTCCTTCTCTCCCATCTTGATCTTCAAACCTTCCCCGGCCTGCACTATTTGATAGGAAGCGTTTTTTACATCTTCTTGCACTTCCTCCTCCTGGAATTTTCTGCCGATCAGACGCTTGACCGCGAAAACGGTATTGGCGGGGTTGGTTACCAATTGTCTTTTGGCAGCCTGACCCACTAAGCGCTCTCCGTTCTTGGAAACAGCCACTATCGAAGGAGTGGTCCTGTTGCCTTCGGCATTTTCCAAAATCTTGGGTTGACCTCCTTCAATCACAGCCATGGCGCTGTTGGTTGTCCCCAAATCGATTCCTAATATTTTTCCCATAAGTTTATGTTATAACACAGCCATACCTAAAATGATCAAAGCTATGGTGTATTATCTAAATTATTTTCATCTTTATTATTTCTTTTTAGACACTGGAGATTGGGTGCTACCTTTTTTAAGCACCCAAAATCCAATCCCTAAAAGACAAACCACTCTTCCTTCCCGCCCCTTTCAAAAAAAGGGAGGGGCGGGAAGGAAATCCCTTTATTTATTCTTTTTTTCAATCTTGATCGGGGTGGACTTGGATTCCTTAGTCTTAGGGATGGTGATCTTCAAGACTCCTTCCTCAGCCACAGCATTAGCTCTGCTACCCTCTACAGAGGTGGGCAGAGGAATGTTTCTGTAGAAACTACCTCTCTTGATCTCCTTTCTGTAATAATTTTTGTCCTCTACCTCATTCTTTTTCTCACTCTCTCCTTTAATGGCCAAAACATCATTTTCAATGGAGAGATCGATGTTTTCCGGATCCATGCCGGCCAATTGAGCTTCGACAATGACATTGTCCTTGTCTTCATACATATCAATAGCCGGAATGTAGGAATCCCTTTCTCCTCTTAAGGTAGGCAAAAATTCATTAAAAGTTCTCTCCATATCCTCAAAAGGTTCCAAAAAAGGACTCCATCTGGTTAATTTGTTAGTCATATTTTTGAGTATCTCTTGGATAACATCGCCTCAAAAAGAAAGACGAAAAGCTATCAAGAGACAAATTAATATTAAATTATTTACTTTTTTTGAAGAGCGTACCTGTCTATTCCTTTTCTTTTTCCGGTTGAACCGATACCCTGGCCGGAATAATAACCTTATCATTCAGGGTGTAGCCGGGCCTGAGCTCTTTGACTACTACTTCCCCGTCTCCTTCCACAGCCTCCATATATTCCGGGTCAAAACTCTCTCCTGATACCTTGATCTCCTTTACTCCGTTCTCCTCTAAAACCTCTCGGAATTGTTTAACCACATATTTTACTCCCTGAACCCATTGGCTCTCTTCTTCCTCTCCGGAAGCGTGTTCCAAAGATAGCTTCAAATTATCAAATACCGGCAATAATTGCTTTAACATTTCCTCATTAGCATACTTCACCAATTCCTGTTTTTCTTTTCCCACTCTTTTTAAAAGATTGTGATAATCAGCCAAAGCTCTTTGATATTGTCCTTCCAGATCATCCCTTTCTTGTTTCAATTTCTCCAGTTCTTTCTCCGCTTTTCTTCCAAGTTTATCCGAGTGTTTGGAACTTTCTTTGCCTGATTTCTTTTGCCAAAAAGAATCTTTCTTATCCTTTTTTCTTTTTTGATCCGACATACTAAATATTCCTAAATTAATTATTATTTACCTTCCAAAGATTTCAAGACCTGGCCCACTAAGCTGATATTCTTCTGATAATTCATCCTCAAGGGACCTAGAATACCAAATACTCCCAAATTCTTGTTCCGAGAACGATACTTGGTCAGAACGGTGCTGCAAAACTTTCCAAAAGGGTTTTCCGAGCCGACCAAGACGCTGATCTCCTTACCCGGAATGTTCTCGAAAATATCTGCAATAATCTCATCCATCTGATCGATGATGGCGGAGATGTCATAGATCAAGCCCTCTTTGGCAAACTCCGGTTGCTGCAACAGGTTGGATACTCCGGTGTAGTAAAGGTTGTTCTTGTTAAAAGCCCAAAAAACGGCATTCTCAGAAGTGGAGGCAATCAGTTTGGCCGCCTGCTTAAAGTTATCCTGACTGGCTTCTCCCAAAAACTTCTTGATCCGGTCCAGCTCTTTTCCTCCTATGCCCCCGGACCACTCTTTCTTGGCCTCAGGAGAAAACAAATAATCCAAATAGACTCTGTATGCTTTTTCAGTGGGAATCCTGCCGGCTGAAGTATAGGGCTGGTGAATATATCCTTCTTCCTCTAGCTCAACCATGATATTTCTGACTGTGGCTGAGGAGACATTCAACTTATACTCCCTGACCAGGCCCTTGGAGCTTACCGGGGACTTGGACCTGATATGCTCCTTAACTATATTGAACAAAATGTTCTTTTTTCTTTCCTCCATCATACAAACAAAATTATTTCTTTTAAAAGATTAACATTCTTAGCACTCCCTTGTCAAGAGTGCTAAAAACCCCCTCCCTAAAAAGGGAAGGGGTTCAAAAAAACAGGAAAAAATTCTTATTCTTCCACTGAAATAGCGTCCACTGGACAAGCGTCAGCCGCATTTCGAGCGCATTCCAAGTTGTCTTGAGAAATTACCTCGGCCTTACCACTATCATTCATCTGAAAGACATCAGCGCAAAGACCGGC
>CAZWNU010000013.1:0-27547 GCA_964635515.1 uncultured Gammaproteobacteria bacterium | reverse complement strand
TTGTTAAGGTTCTTTTCAGTATTTTGTTAAGTTTTTTTAATATTAATTAAAAACAAGAGGCTTGTAAAGAGTTTAATTTTTTCGAAAATGTAAACACTAAACTCATTAGAGAACCCCATCTCCTTTCTGGATTAATTTTTTTGTTTTTCTTTTTTTATGCCTTTGAATCGCTTAAGTCCATGGAATAATTGCTTGGAAGATTTTTTTGTGTTGTAATGGTAATTGTGGTTAATTATTCTTTAAATTTAATAGTAAATATCAATGAAGGACATTATTATTTTTGATTATGATGGGGTTCTTGCCGACTCCTTGGATTTAACGATTTCCATTTACAACGATTTAAGCTCAAAGTACGGGGTTAAAAAAATAGAAGATAAAGACGACTTTACGAAATTTTTCTATGATAATTTTTTCATAGGGTTTAAAAAAAACGGTATTAAGCCCGAACTAGCCCCTCTTTTTTTAAATGAAATACTTGAGGGACTGTCCAAAAACTTGGAAAAAATTCCGATTTTTCCAGGAATAAAAGAGATCTTGAGCAGCCTAGCTGAAAAATATAAGTTAGTTATCGTGAGCTCCAATGCTTCCCAATTGCCTCTAGGTTTTTTAGAAAATCATGGCATAACTGAAATAAGCGAGGTGATTGGTTCAGACAAGGAGAGAAGCAAGGTTAAAAAGATCTTAAAAATAAAAAAAGAAAATCCGAAAAGCAGAATTTTTTATGTGGGAGATACCGTAGGTGATATTGATGAGGGTAGAGCAGCGAAAGTTTTTACTGTGGCTGCCGGCTGGGGTTTTCATTCTAAAGAGGATCTTTTAGGCGCAAACCCTGACTTTTTAGCAGAGTCACCCCAGGAATTATTAAATATTTTTATCAAGGGGCAGTGAAATTTTTAATTTTACGTTATGTCGGGGTTTGGCTTCCGAGTCTGATTTAAAATGACTTTAATCTTTGTTGATAATCCAAAGATATTCAAAAATAGCCTTAAGACCATCAAATATTTTTTTACTCTCAATGATTATTCCCAGATTTTCTTGGTGTGAAATAATACCGATTTTTGTTTTGCCATATATTTTAATTTCAACGTCAAAATCGGAGAAGGCTTGGTTATCCATGAGTTTGGTAGTAACTAGAAAATCACTCATTTCCTGGGCTGCTTTTTGATTTGTTTTAGTATCCGGCGCTAAAATACGCATCCAAATTTTTTTCTTCACTCTTTCCGGGTTATAGTATTTCCAAAAATAATCTTTATCTAGATCTAGATAGGGATAGGGAAGAAAGGTTAAGACTTCACTGTTTTGATATTCCAAAGTATCTTCAAAAATATCTTTAACAGCTTCTTTCCCCTCAAAGTAACGAATCTTTGGTTTCCTGCTCAAGAGATTTGTTATTGAGAGAAGTTCAGGCATAATTTCTTCTACTCCTTTTTTTCTGTTTTCTAGCTCAGTAATTATTTTTTTAGGGCTCTCTGCATAATAAAGAGTTCTTTTTTTCAAGTTTGTTTGGCTGACCAAGCCCTTTTGTTTTAAGAGTTCTAACATATCATAGATTGTTGAGCGTTTTATCTTTGACTTTTTTACCAAGTTCGCAATATTTGCCTCTCCCAGCTCCAGGAGAGCTAAATAGACTTTTGCTTCTCGCTCACCCAAGCCGGCGTTTTGAAGTTTTTTTAAAATCATATTTTTAAATAAAATGACGTAATTTCCGTCGTTATTTTAAGTATAGCATAATAAGCATTTTTGTCAATTATATAGGGATAAAATGATTATAATAGCAAAAACTCTTTTTATCTATTGACATAATTATTGACAAAAATATCGTTTTCTGATATATTATACTGTTACGCTAAAAATGGTGTAACAGTTCCTTGAAAACTTAAACTAAAAGAAGGAGGAAGAAAAATGGAAAAGATTTTATTTGTCGATAATCGTCTTGATGAGGTGGAGAGGCAGTGGATGCTCTCCGGTTGTGGTAATAATAATGAGTTGCTCCCTTTGGAGCAATTCGAATCTGTAAAAAGAACCTGCCAGATAGTCAAGGATCTTAACCCAACCATAGTCGTAATTGGCTTTGGATTGGGAAAAGGACTTGTTACAGGGGCAGAGGTTATTCGCCACCTTCGTCAACAAGGGTATGACGGATATGTTATCGCCAACACCGGCGGCAGCGTAGAACAGTTTACCAGAGTTGGCGTTCAGGTGGACGGAACAGCTAACAAAGAACCGGTAGGGCTAAAAAGGGCCCTGATTGAAAAGGAGGAGAAGGTAAGAAATGAGGAGCGGGAGTTAAGGAAGAACAGAGTTCGTGAATTAGGCTCGTTAATTCAAGAAGGAGATATTGACCGAGCCATCGAGATGGTTCGGAGTGCCGATGACTACCACGAGGGCGAGAGTTTCGTTTTAATGGTTCTGTACAAGGAGGAGTCCACGTCAGAGTTGGTGGAAGAGGCGTTGAAGGCCTTCCTCGGAACCCGGAAGCACATTTACAAAGAACACGGTCGTTGGGTTCACAGCCTTTCCCAGTTTACGAAGACCCTTTGGGAGAGGAATCTTTATAGCTGGATCAAAAAGTTCAACGAAGCGGCCTTCAAAGGCGCTAATGAGCTTGGCGATCACAACTGTTGCGACCGTTTACTGATAGACTTCAGAAGGTATTCGGTCGCGGATGATAACCCAGTTGATTTCGGTATAACACCCGAAAACCTGAGGTGGTTTGATTCTCAACCGCCGGAAAAGTTGCATCGGTTAGATTTAGAAGCTGTTGCAATTATAAAGGCCCGAATGGATTAAATTAGGCGAGGGAAAAGTTAATTTTCTCTCGCCTACCAAAAAAAGAGGAGGGAGAGATCATGAGGAATCTCAAAGTGGTAGCAATGATGATAGCGACTTTTACTTTCTTGGCAACTTTAATAGGTGCCTGCTTATTCGCCATGGAAGTGTTAGTCTTGGGGTTTGATGTAATGGGTCTTTTATACCTCATCATGGTGGTCCTGATCGCCGCTCTTGTAGCGTATCTAATCATCTTGATCCTGCTTTGCGCGGACCTTGTCCTAACAGGGCGGGACATGGGTAGATGAAGTGAGGGAAGGTGATTGATTCCCTCTTATCCATTTTGAAAAAAACAAGGAAGGAGGAGCTCATGTTTAGAAAAAGAAAAACTCTTGTGCAAAGGGTTGCACAAAAAGTAAGAAAGTTCTTCAGGATGGTAAAAATTATGGCCACCCTGACTGTTGGGGCGGCTATAGGCTTTGCAATAGCCATGGTGCTATTGTGAATTCTCAAAAATCAACACAAGCCTCTAGTATTTATTACTAGAGGCTTTTCTATTTTTATTAAATAAGAGGCACTATTAAATTTATTCGCCGTTTTTTTATTATCCAGTAATTTTTAGTATTTTTTAAAATGATTTCCTAGAAAAGCATTAAATGAGAGAAAAATACAATAGTTGACCCGGTTTGTTTTTTGTGATAAATATTAAAAAGTAAGTTTTATTCACACGGAGTTTGTTTCTTGTCAGTCCAACTGCTTTTGTTTTTAACTCGAATTCCTTTTATTTATTTAAAAGGGATGTTTTTTTGGGAAATTAAATTATTTTTGTATATTCATTTTTCCTAAAAACGGTTTTTAAAAACTCTTTGAAGAAGTGTTTTTTTGTTTTAAACCGTTTTAAACTTAAAATAAAAAATTTAATCTATATGAAAAAAAATCCTATTGATGAGTGCAGAAAGGTTGAAGATGAAGGAAAAAAAATATTGGCAAAAACTGAAAAAGAGGTAGCCTCCATGATATCCAAGGCTGATCAAGAAGGTCAAAAGAAGCTGAGTCAAGCAAGCCTTGAAGTCCAGGAAGATGTTAAGGCTATTGAAAATGATTTGGAAAAGAGAGTCTCCAGTCTATTCAGTCAAGGCAGAAAAGATATTGAAACACAAATAAGTTCTCTGGAAAAAATTAAGGAGAAAAAATTTCAAGAAGCCACTGATTTTGTTGTTAAAAAAATATTAAAAAATCGTTAATTTTTCTATGGCCTTAGCCAAAATGAGTAAAATAAATATTGTTGGTAGTTTGAAGAAGGAAGAGAATATTATGGAGGTTGTCCAGGATATGGGTTTATTACAGGTCCAGGAAAACAAAGAAAAGGAATCTTTAAGGAAAACCGACATTGATGAAAAATTAAACGGCATTGAATACCGTCTAGCCGGAATCAAATTTAGTTTAAACTTCTTAGCTGAGTATGATACTAGCAGAAAAAGTTGGTCTGAGAAGCTCGGTTTAAAAAAAATAGAATTGACACCAAAAGATTTAAGCAAGAGAGTTGGCAGCTTTAATTTTAAATTTTTTAAAAAGGTCCAAGCGATTCAGGTAAATATGAATCAAGCTAAGAATGTTATAGATAAAGCCAGGGAGGAGATTAAGGTTTTGTCTCCATGGCGAGATTTGAATTTCATTCCCAGCTCTGATAGTTTTCCAGAAAAAATTAGCTTTAAATTATTGTCCTTTCCTGTTGCTCTAGAGGAGGCCCTAAGGAACGAGCTGCAAAAAAGCGCTCCTCAACCTGAGCTGCAAATTGTTCAAAAGGGGAAAAAAGAATATAAAGCCTCTTTGATCTATCATGTAGGGTGTCATGGGCCGGTTTCCAAGGTCTTGGAGAGCCTAAACATCAAAGCAGAGGAAGTTCCTTCAATAGATAAGACAGTCCCCGCTTATATTGGCCACTTGGAGAGCTTGGTAAAAGAGCAGGAGAAAAAAATACAACAAGAAACGGATAAGGCTAAAAAATTAAGCGCTAAAATTGAAGATCTAAAAATAATCTTTGATTATCTAACCTGGGAAAAAGATCGTCTCTTAGCTATACAAAAGTCAGCCAGCAGCTGGCATTTTTTTTCTCTAATAGCTTGGATCGAGGAAGATAAGATAAATTCTTTGAAAGAAAGATTAAATTCCTCAACTAAAGAATTCTTTATAGAAAAAATAAAGCCGGACAAGGATGAAAAGCCCCCGGTAGTTTTTAAAAATTCTTGGTTGGCTCGCCCCTTTGAGTTTGTAACCGGTATTTATGGCTCTCCAAAAAATGACAACCCTGATCCCACTCCCTTCTTAGCTCCTTTTTTTGTGATTTTTTTTGGTCTGTGCTTGACTGATGCCGGATATGGAATAATTTTGGCCACCTTGGCCTTTTTGATTTTAAAGCTTATTAAGCCGGAAAAAGAAGCTAGAAAAATGTTTTTAGTTTTGATGTATGGAGGGGTGGTTACTTTTCTTGCCGGAGCGTTGGTTGGTGGCTGGTTTGGGGTCACTGTCAATGATCTGGGAGAAGGTTGGTTGAAAAGCTCTATTATGGCCCTGCAGGTAATTGATCCGGTTGAGAACCCCATTGCCATGCTTTTATTTTCTTTGGTTTTAGGTTTAGTCCATATTTTTACAGGAATTGTCATAAGCATGTGGTGGAAAATAAAAAACGGAAATATCGAATCTGCTTTGTTAGATGATTTGATGTGGTTATATTTTTTGTCAGTGATTTTGGCCTGGGGAGCAGATAGCTTGGATATTATAAGCTTGGCCGGTTCTAAATATCTGGTCTGGATCGGAGTCTTGGGTATTATCGCCACCCAAGGCAGGAAAAATAAAAATCCAGTTCTAAAATTAGTTGTTGGGGCTCTGGGCCTATATGGACTGGTGGGCTATTTGTCTGATGTTTTGTCTTACTCTCGTCTCTTGGCCCTGGGCCTAGCTACCGGAATTATTGCTATGGTGGTTAATTTAATAGCTTCATTGACGATTGATGTTGTTCCTTATCTTGGCTATGTTCTAGCCTTGTTTATAATAATCGGAGGCCATATTTTCAATATAGCCATCAACACTTTAGGAGCTTTTATCCATTCTTCTCGTTTGCAGTTTGTGGAGTTTTTCCCTAAATTTATGGAAAGTGGAGGCGTCAATTTAGTCCCGGTGAAAAAGGAAAGTAAATATATTAAAATTGTTTAATAAATAATAAAAATCGTTAAAAACGATAGTAACAAAAAAATTATGGAATTAGGAATCGCTTTAGTCATTTTAGGAGCAGCTTTGGCAGCCGGATTAGCAGGTGCTGGCTCTGCTTTAGGTGTCGGCATTTCCGGTCAAGCCGCTTCAGGGGTCGTTTCCGAGGAGCCGGATAAGTTCGGCCAAGCCTTGCTGTTACAGGCTCTGCCCGGGACTCAGGGTATTTATGGTTTCTTAGCAGCTGTTATGGCCCTGCAGACCATTGGATTTTTAGGGGGTGAAATCGCCAACATATCAACCATTACCGGAGCCCAGATTGCTTTTGCCTGTCTTCCAATAGCCCTTACCGGTTTAATTTCCGGTTGGATGCAGGGGAAAGTTTCTTTATCCGGGATGGGTGTGGCTGCCAAGCAACCCAAGGCGGTTGGTAAGGCCATTGTATTGTCCGCCATGGTGGAAACTTATGCGGTTATCGGCCTTCTTACCACCATTCTTTTATTGAATGGTATAAATGTTTAGTTAAAAATTTTTATTATTGAGACCAATATGGCATTCAGTGACATTAAAAAATCAATTTTAGATGAGGCTCACAAGCAAGCTGAGGAATGTAGACTTCAAGGCCTGAAAGAGGTGGAGAGGATTAAATCTAGTTGGGAAGAAAAGGCGAAAGAGAGAAAAAAAGAGCTTCTGGAAGCTTCAAAAAAGAAGGCAGAACAAGAGTTTCTGCAGGCAGAGTTTCAGGTTCAGAACAAAATCCAATCTCAAGTGCTCAGAAAAAAACAAGAAATCCTGGATCAGGTCTATAACTCAGTTTTGGATAGACTGAGCCAATTAGATGAGGGGCAATATATAGAATTGATGGAAGAATTGATCAAGAGCTTGCCTCAGGAGTCGGCTTACCTAGTCTCAGCTTCAGGGAAATCTAAATGGTTAAAAAAAGCCTTAGAAAAAAGTTGCTGCAATCATAAACTTTCCTCAGAAGAGATCAAGAGCCGAGGCGGTTTTATTTTTCAATCGGATCAATTGGAAATAGACTGCACCTTTGAGGCCCTACTTGAGAAAACCAAAAGAGAAACTTTATCAGTGGTGGCTGAAAAAATTTTTAATAGCTAAATTTAAACAAAGCTATGAGAGAAGAAAATTATATTTATGCCAGCGCCAAAATAAAAGCTTTAGAACCGAAGCTGCTGAATAAAAACAATATCGAAAGAATGATTAATGCCAGAGACCTGGAGAAGGCTTTCAAAGTTTTGGAGGACACTGACTATAGTGATAATCTTTTGGATTTGAAGCCAGAAGATTATCGAGAGGCCTTGGTCAACGAGATGCAACAATTGCATGATTTCTTGCAAAAAATAGTTCCGGACCAAGATTTGTTCAGATTAATAATGTTATCCAAGGATTTTATTAATTTAAAACTTTTATTTAAGGCAAGGCTTTTTAATGTTGAAGTGGATTCTATTGTTAAGAATAATGCTGCTTACCATCATCAACACCCTAAAGACATGGTTTTTGAAAACCACATTAACGATCCCGAGGCTATAAAGCTCTATCTTGACGGAGACAAGAGTCAAACCTTGGATGAGGATATTAAAAAAGTTATTCAAGATTGCCTGAAGTTTTTATCCTCCAGAAGTCGACCTGATGAAGTTGATGCTTTGTTAACCCAGCACTATTACAAACTTGCTTTGAAGTTGGCCCAAAAAATACAAAATCAATTTATTCTTGATTACTTTAAAATGAATATCGATGTGGCTAATTTGATCATTTTGATTAGGTCTACCAGGCTAGAATTAAATAAGGAAAGATTAAAGACCAAATTGATTTCAGGCGGGAGAGTAGATATTTCTAAGTGGCTTCGTTTTTATCCCGATGATTTTTCCAGAATAAAAGCCTTTGTTAAGGCTAACTTTGATTTAGGGGTGGCTGAAGCTTTTGAACGTTTTTGTGAAAATAGGAAAATTTTTCAGATGGAAAGAGTTTTAGAAAATTATAAAATTGATTATATACAAAAAGTTAAATTCAAAGCCTATGGACCGGATGTGGTTTTTGCCTATTATTTAAACAAAATAAATGCCAATTATAATATAGGTATAATTTTGACTGGGAAACTGAACCATGTTCCTGGTGAAGAAATAAGAAAAACTATTAGAGGCGAATATTGATATGGAAAAAAAAGATTACAAAATAGCTATCATCGGAAGCGCTGATGCCATAGGAGGATTCAGGGCTATCGGAGTAGAGGCGATTAGTGTTTATTCGGTCCAGGATTGCCGAGAAAAATTTTGGAATGTTTTTAATTCCCCAGAATACGGCATTTTATTTATTACTGAAGATTGGGCGGAAAAAATACAAGACACCCTACAGAATCTACCCCTGAAGGCCCTGCCTTCTGTTGTAGCTATCCCCTCTCACTCCGGCACAACTGGTACTGGTTTAAACAATTTAAAAAAGGTAGTAGAACAAGCGATTGGGTCGGATATTTTGTCTAATGAAAATAAGTAGTTTTATATATTAAATATTTATTACTAAAAAATATGGAAAAAGCTTCAGGAAAAATCATAAAAGTGTCAGGACCTTTGGTGGTTGCTTCTGGCATGAAAAATGCCAGTATATATGAAGTAGTTAAGGTGTCTGATCAAAAATTAATCGGGGAAATTATCAGTTTAAAGGATGATATAGCTTCGATTCAAGTATATGAAGAAACCTCTGGCTTGGGTCCGGGGGGGCCGGTATATCAGACCGGCCACTCTCTGTCCGTCGAGCTTGGTCCGGGCTTGCTATCTTCAATTTATGACGGCATTCAACGTCCGTTGGATCTGATTAATAAAAAGGTGGGTGATTTTATTACCAGAGGGGTAGAGGTTCCTGCCTTAGACAGGGAGAGAAAATGGAAATTTAAGGCTTTAGTTAAGGAAGGATCTCAAGTTTCCGGTGGCGATATTTTAGGAGAAGTTGAGGAAACCAGCCTTATTAAGCACAAGATAATGGTTCCGCCTGAAGTTAGCGGTTTGGTTGAGGAAATTAAATCAGGAGAATATACCATAGAAGAAGTAGTGGCCAAAATTAATGGAGTAGAGGTAAGTATGCTCCAGATCTGGCCTATTAGATCTCCTAGGCCAGTTGAAAAAAAACTATCCCCTCGAGAGCCTCTGGTTACCGGCCAAAGGGTAATTGATACTTTCTTCCCGGTGGTTAAAGGGGGTGTGGCCGCGGTTCCCGGTCCTTTTGGAGCCGGAAAGACGGTGGTGCAACACCAGTTGGCCAAATGGTCAGATGCCGATATTATTATTTTTATCGGTTGTGGAGAGCGTGGAAACGAAATGACAGATGTTTTGTCTGAGTTCCCGGAACTTATAGATCCCAAAACTGGAAAGCCTTTAATGGAGAGAACGGTTCTGGTAGCTAATACTTCCAATATGCCGGTAGCTGCCAGAGAAGCATCTATCTACACCGGAGTGACTATAGCTGAATATTTTCGCGATATGGGCCTAAAAGTAGCTCTTATGGCTGACTCTACTTCCAGGTGGGCAGAGGCCTTAAGAGAAATGTCTGGTCGGTTGGAGGAAATGCCAGGAGAAGAAGGTTACCCCGCTTATTTAGGTTCTCGTACAGCCGCTTTTTATGAAAGATCCGGTTATGTTAATTGCTTGGGAGGTAACGAACGAGAAGGTTCTTTGACCATTATCGGAGCGGTCTCTCCTCCGGGTGGCGACTTGTCCGAACCAGTCACCCAGAACACCTTGCGGGTGGTCAAGGTTTTTTGGGGACTAGATGCCCAATTGGCCTACAAAAGACATTTTCCAGCTGTTAACTGGTTATCAAGTTATTCTTTATACAATGAGGATATTAAAGAGTATTCAAGGGAAAACTATGGAGAGGATTGGCCGGAAATGAGAAGCGAGGCTTTGGTTATTTTGCAACAAGAAGCTAAACTAGAGGAAGTAGTCAGGTTGGTCGGAGTAGAGTCTTTACTGCCTAGAGAACAACTCGTTTTAGACACTGCTAAATCCATAAGGGAGGATTTTTTACATCAAAACGCCTTTGATGATATAGACACCTTTTCTTCTGCTAAAAAAATGTACTGGCTGTTGAAGTTAATTTTAACCTTTAATCAGGAGGGTTTAGCTTCCTTGGAGGAGGGTAGAGACGTCAAAGACTTGATTGCTTTGCCGGTAAAAGAAAGGATTAGTAAGGCCAAGATGATAGACGAAGACAATCTAGATCAGTTGAAAGATTTATTAAAGGAGATTAAAAAAGAAATTCATAATCTATAATCCATATGTTAAAGCAATACAAAACAATTAAAGAAATTTCCGGCCCCCTTTTAATGGTAGAGGGGGTGGAGGGAGCAAAATACGAGGAAATGGTTGAGGTGGAGCTATCTTCCGGATCCAAAAGGAGGGGCCGGGTTTTGGAAGTTTCTCAGGACAGGGCCGTGGTTCAAATGTTTGAAGACGCCCAGGGCCTGGAAGTCGAAGGATCTAAGGTGACTTTTTCCGGAAAAACCATGGAGATCGGTGTTTCTCGTGACATGTTAGGAAGGGTTTTTGATGGGGCCGCAAAATCCAAAGATGGCCTACCGGATATAGTTCCGGAAAAGGAAATAGACATTAACGGCGCTCCTCTTAATCCCTATTCTCGAGATTTTCCCAATGATTTCATTCAAACCGGTATTTCTACCATAGACGGATTGAACACTTTAGTTAGGGGGCAAAAGCTTCCTATTTTTTCCGGATCCGGACTACCTCATTCGGAGTTAGCTACTCAAATTGCCAGGCAAGCCAAGGTTGTGTCAGCTGATGGTAAAACTGAAGATGGCGGTTTTGCTGTAGTGTTTGCTGCTATGGGTATTACCTTTGAGGAATCAGAATTTTTTATAAATCAATTTAAACAGACCGGAGCGATTTCCAGGTCTGTTCTGTATCTTAACTTAGCCAATGATCCAGTGGTAGAAAGAATTACCTTGCCCAGAATCGCTTTATCTACAGCTGAGTATCTAGCTTTTGAACAAAATTTACATGTCTTAGTTATTATGACCGATATTACTAATTATTGTGAGGCTTTAAGAGAGGTCTCAGCCGCTAGAAAAGAAATCCCTGGAAGGCGAGGTTATCCCGGCTATTTGTACACCGATCTGGCTTCTCTTTATGAAAGAGCGGGCAGGGTAAAAGGAAGAGAGGGCTCCATAACGCAAATTCCGGTTTTGACCATGCCTGAGGATGACAAGACCCACCCTATTCCAGATTTAACCGGCTATATTACTGAGGGGCAAATTATGCTCTCCAGAGACTTGAATCGCAAAGGAATTTATCCTCCGGTTGATGTTTTGCCCTCCTTGTCTCGGTTAAAAGACAAGGGTATTGGAGAAGGGAAAACCAGGGAGGATCATTCCGGAGTTTTAAATCAAGTTTTTGCTTCTTATGCCAGGGGAAAAGAAGTTAAGGAGTTAGCTGCTATTTTGGGTGAGTCCGCCCTGTCTGAGGTGGATAAGAAATTTGTTACTTTTACCGAAGAGTTCGAAGATAAGTTTATTCGACAAGGCTCAAGTGAAGACCGAACAATTCAAGAAACCCTGGATTTAAGCTGGAAGCTATTATCTATTTTACCGATAAATGAATTAAAACGTGTCAAAGAAGAGCATATTGAGAAGTACTTACCTAAAAGTAAAGATTAGATCTATGGCTAATAAGTTAAATATAAATCCTACCAGGCAAGAGTTGTTATCACTTAAAACCAGGTTAAAAACAACTCAGAATGGACATAAGTTATTGAAAGAAAAAAGAGACGGTTTGATGAAGAGTTTTATGTCTATTATTCGAGAGGCTCAAAGCCTCCGAATTAAAATTGAAAAGGAAATGGGAGACAGTTTTTTCTCTTTTATTTTTTTTGCTTCTAAAGTTGACCGAGCGATAGTAGAAGAGTCTTTAATAGCTCCAACTAAGTCTATTAAATTTCAAGCCTTAACTAAAAATGTTATGGGAGTGGATTTGCCCAGTTTTGATTATAAGGAAGAAGGTGGTTTCTTGTGTTATGACCTAGCCACCACTTCTACCAGTTTGGATAGGTCTCTAATAAAGTTTTCAGAGATTTTAAAAGACATGGTTAAGTTAGCTGAAATTGAGCATTCAGCCAAACTGTTGGCTATAGAAATTGAAAAAACCAGGAGAAGAGTTAATGCCTTGGAGCATGTCTTTATTCCGGATATCAAAGAAACAATTAAATATATTGCTGACAAATTAGGAGAACAAGAAAGAGCCTCTATTATTACGTTAATGAAAGTTAAAGAAAATATTTCTGAAGAAAATTAAATAAAAGAGTAAAGACAATCTAAGTAGTTTGTAAAAAGTGGATAACTAAGTCCACTTTTTTATTACCTAGTCGCCTAGGAGCCTCTATTTTTTTATTCATTTGCTTAAAAGATATTAATAGTTCTTAAAATGAAAAAGCTCTTGCGTTTTTCGCAAGAGCTTAAATTTCTAAGAACTATTAAAACCTTAGCTCCAAACCAAAATAAATTGAACTTTTTTCTTTTTTCCAGTCGATCCATTTTTTTTCCAACATGATAAATGGTGCGGGTAGGTTTTTAGATCGATAACCTACTTTTATTGGTCTTAAATTTAAGATTTTATTACCCTTTTTGAAAGTGTAATACCAGACTTCTGCTCCATAGTAGAATCCATTTCTGTTTGAGGTAGAAATATGAAACCAAGTATCCAGTTTATTATTTCCCTCTTTAAAGTCGATATAATAAGTTGAGTCAAAAAAGACGAATATCGGCCCCATGGTATTGATAAACCTGAAAGCCGGTCCCAGGCTTTCAGAGCCCAAGCTGTCGCGTGAATACTTTATCCCAAACTGGGAGTGGTTTAATTTTTTCCAGAAAAAATAAGGGTTAAGTATAGTGAAACCATTGTTTAGAGTAATAATTCTTGCTCCAACAGCCCAGTTCTCTAAGCTGTTATTTTCTAGGATAAAATAGTAATTATAATCATCTAAATCAAATTCACTACCATAACGAATTTGAAGATAATTTTCTCCGGAAAACCCCGGTGTCGGGAAAAAGATTAAAGTCATCATAAACACAAATAAAATTTTTTTCATTTTTAATCCTCCTTGTTTGGTGTTAATAGATCTTTAATTTTATTTCCATGTTTAATATGGATATAAATCAATCCATAAAATAATAGCAAAGATATCATAGTTACTTGGCCTGCTATGAGATAAGGGTCGTTTTCATTGTAAAATTTTGTTAAAAGTAAAAGGCAAGCAGAAATTCTAGCTACAATGTCTCGACCTTGAATATCTTTAACACTTTTTCGTTTCAATGTTTTTCGAATTTGAGAGTAGACCCCATAGCTTAAAAGCATAAAGCCCAGAAAAGAACCGTAGTTTATCAACAACTCCATTTTTTCCTCCTTAATAGTTTTTAAGGTTCCTTGGATTTTTTAGCCCAACAAGATAGTGTAGCAGATTATTACATTATTGTCAACAATATTTTGTTGACAATAATGTAATTTTGATGTAAAATAGACTTTAGGATGGATAGACTTGAAATAATCTCCATTAATTATTTGGCTATAACAATATGCAAAATGATTTATTAAAATTAGGTTTAAGTAGAAATGAGGCTAAAGTTTATATATGTTTAGTTCATCTCGGTGAAAGCCCAGTAGGAGGAATGATCAAAGAGTTAAAAGTTCATCGTCAGATAGTTTATAACGCTTTGGAGAACTTGATTAGTCGGGAAATGGTAGAAAAAACTGTTAAAAACAAAGTCACTCATTATCGGGTTTCTGATCCCGCTGTAATAGTAGAAAATATTAAGCAGAAGGAAGCTCTTGCTGAAAAAATATCAAAACAAGTCAAAAAAGAAATTGGAAAAAGTCCTCATGAAAATATTGTCAAGGTTTATGAGGGAAAAAATCATATTAGAAGATTTTTTTTAGAAAACCTTAAAAAGCTTCCTAAAAATAGTGAATTTTATGTTTTAAGCGGTACAATGAAAACATTTGTCGAAGTTTTAGGAAGAGATTTTCTTGCCAACGAGTATGACCAGACAAGAGAAAAAAGACAAATCAAGACCAAGGTTTTGTTTAGTGAGTTTTTTAGGCCAGAAAAAGAGGAGGTGTCAAAAGTTTTTAGAACTAAAAGTAATTTGAGAGAATATAGATTTTTACCATACAATCTTCCCAGTCCGGTAGCTACGGTTATTTGGAAAAATAGTGTTGGGTATCAATTTTTTCTAGAAAAACCTTTCATTCTCGAGATTAAGAACAAGGAACTAAGAAGTAGTCTTTTGGAGAATTTTAAATTGTTATGGAAAATGGCTAAAAAATAATAGGTTGGTTTAAAAATTTTATTCTTTCTTTCTATTTGCGTTAAGAACTATGTTTAGCTATTATTTAATAGTAAAAAATTTATTAATTTAATCAATGAAAGAGATTTTAGAAAAATTAAACCAGGAACAAAGAGAGGCTGTTGAACATAAAGAGGGGCCACTTTTGATCGTGGCCGGAGCCGGAACAGGCAAAACCACAGTAATTACTGGCCGAATTAGTAATATAATAAATAAAAATTGGGCCCGGCCGGAAGAGGTTTTAGCTTTGACTTTTACAGAAAAGGCAGCTACTGAAATGGAAGACCGAGTTATAGATAATCTAGGATTTGGCTACTTTGATCTTTGGGTTTCCACCTTTCACAGTTTTGCTGAAAGGATTTTGCGTCACGAAGGTCTAGAAATTGGATTGCCTACTGATTTTAAACTTTTAAATGAGTTTGAGCAGTATATTTTATTTAAGAAAAACCTAGATAGATTCAATTTGGATTATTACAAGCCCTTGGGCAATCCGACCAAATTTATAAAGACCCTATTGAATCATTTTTCCCGAGCTAAAGACGAAGATATTTCTCCGTCACAATATTTGGAGTATAGCCAGGAACTTGAACAGAACCTGGATCAAATGTTAGTTGGAGCTAAAATCCAAAAGGGCAAAGCAAATCCAACCAGCTTTCAGGATTCAGAGGGTAATCTTGACAAAGACATCGCTTCCTCAGAAGTGGAGCGAACCAAGGAAATAGCAAACGCTTACCATGTCTATGAACAAATTCTTTTAGAGAATAGCTATTTGGACTTCGGTGACTTGATTAATTATTGCCTTAAGCTTTTTCGGGAAAGACCTCAGGTGCTAGAAAAATACAGAAAGCAATTCAAGTATATCTTATTGGATGAATTTCAAGACACTAATTGGGCGCAATATGAATTAATGAGATTGTTGGTTGAACCTAAGAATAATTTAGTGGTTTGCCTTGATGATGACCAGAGTATCTATAAGTTCCGCGGGGCTTCAACCAGTAATGTTCAGCAATTTACCCAAGACTACCCAGGGGCTAAGCAAATTTTTTTGATAAACAATTATCGTAATGGTCAAAAAATTCTGGATTTATCTTATGAATTTATAAAGCAAAATAATCCTAATAGACTTGAACATCAATTAAGGGAGAAAAACAAGGATAGTAAGCTGAGTAAAAAACTAATCTCTCAAATAGATCGAGAAGGAGAGGTGGAGATAATAACCGAGAGCTCTATGGACCTGGAAATGAGAAGAGTGGTGGAAAAAATTATAGAGCTAAAAGAAGAAGACAAGGAGGTTACCTGGGATGATTTCGCTATTTTGGTTCGAACTAATCAGGGAACTGAAGAGGTTTGCGGATATTTGGATGAAGCCAGATTGCCTTATATTCTCTATACTTCCAAAGGCCTTTACAACAAAGAAGCGATAATGGATATTATTGCTTATTTTAAACTGATCACCGGCTATAAGAACGATATTGCTTTTTTCAGAGTTTTGAATTTACCTATTTTCGGTTTTAGTACGGGGGAGTTGGCTGATTTCAACTATTGGTCCCACCGTAAGGCCTGGTCTTTGTTTGAGGTTTTGAATAATGCTTCCGCCCTGGGATTTGGCCAAGAGACTTTGCAGAAAATCGGCAAAACATTGCCTTTGGTTAAAAAACACTCTAGTGAGGCCAGAGATAAAAATACCAGTGAGGTTTACCTTAATTTTTTAAATGACAGCGGACTTCTTAAGCATTATTTAACACAAGATAACTACAATAAAGAGACTGCGGTCTATTTACAGCAATTTTTGAAAAGAATTAAAAAATATGAGACAAATTCTTCTGATAAAAGAATAGCCGGATTTTTAGAAGAGTTGGGAATGGAGATGGACGCCGGGGAAACCGGAGATATTCCGGCAGATCTGGATGTGGGCCCGGAGGCAATCAAGGTGATGACGGTGCATGCGGCCAAAGGATTGGAGTTTAAATATGTTTTTATTACCCATTTAGTAGATAAAAGGTTCCCTACTATAGAAAAAAAAGAACCCTTACCCTTGCCTGACGCTTTAATTAAGGAGACCTTACCTGAGGGTGATATCCATTTGGAAGAAGAGAGGCGGCTTTTTTATGTGGCTTTAACTCGGGGAAAAGAAAAAGTTTATTTGTCTTGGGCGGGAGATTACGGAGGCAAGATTTTAAAAAAACCCTCTAGATTTTTAATAGAAACCGGTTTTTTAAATGATCCTGTAACTGCAACCCAGGTAAGTATAAAAGAAAGAAATAATTTGGATGATTTGGAGAGAAAAGACAGCAAGAAAATGAAAAAAGAAACCGATGATAAACTTTCTATTCCCAGCAGTTTTTCCTATACTCAGATCATAGCTTTCCTGAACTGTCCTTATCAGTACAAATTTGCCCATGTTTTGAAAGTTCCTACCAGGGGCAAGTTTGTATTTTCTTTCGGTGAGAGCATGCATAATGCCTTACAAAAAATTTTTGAGACCATTATCAGTCGACGAGGTTTCGAGCAGGGGGATTTGTTCGGGAACTCAGAGGTGGAAAACAAAAAACAAGAACTGATCAGCCTGGAAGAAATATTGGAGATCTATGAAAACAGCTGGGTCGATGATTGGTATGAGAGTAAAAAGCAAAAAAAAGATAATTGGGAGAAGGGCAAGAAGATTCTAAAAGATTTTTACAGCAAACATAAAAACAATTGGCCCCGGGCCAGTTATTTGGAGAAAAAATTCAATTTCAGAATGGCACTAAACGGAGAATATTTTACTATCAAAGGAGCTATGGACCGGGTGGATGAAGAAGAAGGGAAAATAAAAATTGTGGATTACAAGACCGGCCAAACACCTAAAGATGGTAAATTAACCTTTGATCAAAAATTACAACTTTTAATTTATCAAATGGCCGCTCAAGATATTTTCCGCCAAGAAGTGGGATCCCTCAGTTTCTATTATTTGCAAGACAATCAAGAGATTGAGGTTTTGGGAACCGAAGCTGACCTTGAAAAGGCTAAGAATAAAATAATTGACACTATCAGTAAAATTAAACAATTAGATTTTCCCCCTAAACCAAGCATTCTGTGCCGTAACTGTGATTTTAAAGAAGTTTGCCAATATAAAAAACTGTGATAGAATCTTTCTAGATTTAAGGTTTGAAAATTTAAGTAAACAAGGAGGTGGTTATGGCCTTAAGGATAGATTTTTTTTGTCCTCAGTGTCAAAAAGAAAAGCAGGTTTCTGTTCCTTCAGGAGGTGTTAGGCCCAAGATTTGTGAAGAGTGTTTAGCTGACAACAAGGATGGGGAGAGAGATAAGTTTTTAAAGGATTTAAAAGAACTTCCCCTGGAAGAAAGAGTGGCCAAACTAGAGGAACAACTCTATGATTTAAAGGAGGTAATTCCAAATATGAAAATGCCAAAAAAATTTTAAGTCATTTAAAGTTGTTGAGTTTAAAACCCTAGAATAAATAAATCATCTCTAGGGTTTTGTTATCTCTATTTCCAAGCCCCTAGCATTAACAGCTCTTGAGGCAGAGGAGAAAGAGAGGTGGTAAAGATAAACTATAAAAGGGATTAACCGACTTGGTCTAGTGTCTAACCAGTTAGAAAAAGATTTTAGGCGTTTTCTTGAGAAATCTTTCATGGCAAATGATCTTTATGGCCTAAAAGAAAAGAAAGTTAATCACCAATTATATCAACTATTTCTTGAGGTGATAAGAAAATGAGCTGGACTAGCACAATTGTTTGTTTTTTTAAATAAAATTATCTATAATAAAAATATGGAAGAAAGTAGATCAAGATTAATTTCGGAGCAAGAACAAGGTGATGACAGGTCACTGGATTTGACTTTGCGCCCTCAGAGGTTAGAGGAATACGTAGGACAGGAAAAGCTCAAAAAAAATTTGGAGATAACCATAAAGGCGGCTCAAAAAAGAGGAGATCCGATAGAACACATTCTTCTTTATGGAGCTCCCGGATTGGGCAAAACCACCTTGGCTCATCTGATAGCTAATGAATTGAGCGCTCAAATCAAGATCACTTCCGGGCCGGCTATTGAGAAGAGCGGTGATTTGGCCGCTATTTTAAGCAATTTAAGTGATGGAGACATTCTTTTCATCGATGAGATTCATAGATTGAATAAGTCGATTGAGGAGATTTTGTATCCGGCTATGGAAGATTATGCCCTGGATATAATAATAGGTAAGGGCCCTTCAGCTAGAACCGTCCGAATTGATCTTTCCAGGTTCACAATTATCGGAGCCACCACCAAGGTCAGCATGCTTTCCGCTCCTTTGCGCGATCGGTTCGGCATTCATTATCATCTTAATTATTATGACCCTGAAGAAATAAGTAGGATAGTCAACCGAAGCGCTAAGATATTGGGGGTTGAAATACCCGATCAATCAGGAAGGATTATTGCTGAGCGCTCTCGCCGAACTCCACGAGTCGCTAATAGGTTGCTAAAAAGAGTCAGGGACTACTGCGAAGTGGAATATGATGGAAATCTGAATCAAGAAGTTTGTTTTAAGGCTTTAGAAATGTTGGAGGTAGACGACCTCGGTCTAGATTGGACTGATAGAAAGATATTAGAGGTGATAATAGATAAATTCGGCGGGGGGCCGGTAGGGTTGAACTCCATATCAGCCACTACCGGGGAGGATATGTCCACAGTAGAAGATGTTTATGAGCCCTATTTAATGCAACTAGGTTTTTTGGAACGATCTCCCCGAGGGCGTTTAGCTACCAAATTGGCCTATAAACACTTAAAAAAAGAGGAACCTGGTCAAGACAAAATGATATAATAAGCAATTTTCAAGAAATTTAAAAGTCGCTTTCTGTAATTAATGTTTCAAGAAAGCGACTTTTTGTATCCAGATTATTTTTTAATTGAGTCGTTCTGGTCCGACTCTTTCATCTCCTTTTGTACCACCTGGGCAATTTGATTCGTTTTCCTCTTCCAAGGGATCTCTTCTAAAGCCTTCCTTGAGCTCCTCGGATAACCTGTTTAAGTTGGCTTTAAGGGCATGTATCCTTATTTCAAAGACTTCTTCAAAAGATGTCTCAAGCGGAAGATCCGATTTTTCTATGCAGGAATTTACTGCCCTGATTTCTTCTTCAGTAAGGTCAAACTCTTCCGCGAGATGTTTTAAAACCTCATAGGCGATCTCTTTGGAGCGGATAGCCAGAGACATTGGACTTTCTCCCTGGAAGAAATAACCGCAAAGAGATCCGTTCTTGCTTGTTTCGGTTAAAAAGTGCAGTGGTGCCAAAATGATTTTTCCCATAATAGGGCCCTCCTTAATGTTTTTTTATACCGCTATTTCTTTTAGATCCCTAAATATTAATTCAGATAGATATTTATGTCAAATTCGGGCTCTTGATTTTTTTCAACAAATATATTAAACTTTATTTAATTAAAAATAGAGTCACTTGTAATAAACTTCCTGAATTATAATCTCGTCTTGTTTTAAGGAGCGGGAGGAAGTGGTCAGGAAACTCTCTAAAAAAGAGGGTTAAGGCAGTCTTTTTTTATTTTGTTTAATTTTTAATTTAAAAAAGATTGCTTAGATTAATATGTCAGAAGAAAAAGAACAAAAACAAACAGAAGATTCAAGTGAGAAAGAGAATTCTCATCAGGACTTTACTGAATTATTGGAAAAAGATACAATAAAAGTACCTAAGGTTGGTGACATAGTTCGGGGAATTGTTGTTTCTTCATCTAAATCAGAGGTTAAATTGGATATCGACGGTGTCCTAATTGGTGTTGTCAGGGGACCCCAATTATATTATGAACTGGAGGAATACAGCAATTTAAAACCTGGAGATCAAGTTGATGCCACCGTGATTGAAGAGGAAAACGAAAATGGAGAACTAGAGCTTTCCTTTAAGCAAGCCGGTCAGGAAAAGGCGTGGGAGAACCTTCGAGAAGCTTACAAAAATCAAGAAACCATTTCCGTTAAGATTCTTGAGGCCAACAAGGGCGGTTTGCTGGCCCATTACAAGCAGATTAATGGCTTTATGCCGGTTTCTCAATTGTCACCGGAAAACTACCCCCGAGTTAGCGGAGGAGATCAAAACAAAATTCTAGAGAAGTTAAAACAGTTTGTAGGAACCGAAGTTGAGGTAAAGGTTATAACTTTGGAAGAGGATGATGGTAAAATAATTTTCAGTGAGAAAGAAGTTTGGGCTGAAAAACAAAAAGATGTAATTGATAAATACAAAGTGGGCACTAACGTTGAAGGAACTGTGACCGCTGTTACCGATTTCGGGGTTTTTGTTAAATTTGATGATAAGATGGAAGGTTTGATCCATATTTCAGAGTTAGCTTGGCAAAGGATTGATGATCCGGCCGATTTTTATCAAGTAGGAGATACTATTAAAGCTCAGGTTATAAGCGTTGAGGGATCTAAGATATTTTTAAGCGCCAAACGTTTAAAAAGAGACCCCTGGAAAGATGCCCATACCAAGTACCAGGTAGGCCAAGTTGTTGATGGAGAGATCATTAAGATCAATCCTTTCGGACTTTTCGTTAAACTAGATGATTCAATTCACGGTTTGGCCCATATCAGCCAACTGGGATTAGCTAAGGAAGAAAAGATAGAGGATAAATTCAAAATTGGTGAAAAGAGAGATTTTGAAATAACTTCTCTGGTTGCTGAAGAATATAGATTGGGATTAAAGTTGGCGAGCGAAAAAGATAAGAAGAAAAAAGAAAAGGCGGTTAAAAAGGAGGAAAAGGAGAGCTCCAAGGAGGAAGGGGATGTTGCTCAAGAGGAGGTGGTTGAGAAAGAAAAAGCGGGAGAGAAGAAAAAAAAGGAAAAAGACCCGGAAAAACCAGAAACCGATCAAGCCTAAGCATTGGGCCCGTGTTTTCAGTTTTGTTTCTCAAAACATTTTTATAACTCATTTTTCTTTAAATTAATATGTCCAAATTAGTTAAAAATTTTATAATATTTTTCATTGTTTTTTTTGTCATTGCAGGAGTCTTCAGTTTTCTGACCGAGCCAGAGGAGGAAGATGGAGAGGCCAGTATAAGTTTCTTGGTGAATAAGGTTAAAGAAGGAGAAGTGGAAAGGATCGTGGTCAAGGGAGCCGAGGGTAATGAACTGGAAGTTACCCTGAAAGACGAGACTAAAAAAATAATAGAAAAAGAAAGTGATGAGTCTTTATCAACTCTGCTCAGCAACCTGGGGGTTCCTGGAGAAAAGATAGCTGAGGTTGATATTAAGGTAGAAGGAGAAACAACTTTTCAGTATTGGGGAAGAGTTTTATTGCCGATACTTTTTCCTTTGTTTTTGATTGGTTTTTTGATATTTTTCATGTTACGGGGTTTTCAGGGAGCTAATTCCAAGGCTATGTCTTTCGGTCAATCCAAGGCCAAGCAGTTCAATAAAGGAGAGAAAAAACCTTCGGTTTCTTTTAAGGATGTAGCCGGATCCAAGGAGGCTAAGCAGGAATTGAGAGAGGTAGTAGAATTTCTAAAAAGCCCTAAAAAATTCCATGAATTGGGGGCTATAATTCCTAAGGGGTTTTTATTATTGGGTTCGCCCGGAACCGGAAAAACCTTAATGGCCAGGGCTGTAGCCGGAGAGGCTGGAGTTCCTTTTTTTCATATTTCCGGATCCGAGTTTGTTGAGATGTTCGTCGGTGTCGGTGCTTCTCGAGTTCGTGACCTTTTTAAGAACGCTAGAAAGGAATCTCCCTGTATTATTTTTATAGATGAAATTGATGCTGTGGCTAGGAAGAGGGGAGCCGGTCTCGGAGGGTCTCATGATGAAAGAGAGCAGACCTTGAATCAGATTTTGGTAGAGATGGACGGATTTGACCCCAGAGCCAATATTATAGTTATGGCAGCTACCAACCGCCCCGATGTTTTAGACCCTGCCCTATTAAGGCCCGGAAGATTTGACAGGAGGATTACTGTTGAGAACCCTGACATAAAAGAAAGAGAAGAGATTCTAAATGTACACGCCAGGAAAAAGCCTTTTGCCGAAGACGTGGATTTAAAAAGAATAGCCGAGAGAACCCCGGGTTTCAGCGGAGCTGATTTAGCTAACCTTTTGAATGAAGCTGCTATTTCATCTGCTAGGAGAAATAATAAAAAAATAGAAATGGAAGATTTGTTTGACTCGATTGAAAAAGTTATTTTGGGACCGGAAAGGAAAAGTCGGGTTATGACCAAGAAGGAAAAAACGGTTACCGCTTATCATGAAGCGGGACATGCTTTAGTGGCTCATAACACACCTCACACCGATCCGGTTCAGAAAATTTCTGTTATTTCTCGTGGGCAAGCAGGTGGCTATACTTTAAAAGTTCCTCTGGAGGAAAGAAGATTGCATACCAGGACAGAATTTATAGAAGAATTAGCCATATTGTTAGCCGGGTATATGACAGAGAAGGAAGTTTTCGGGGAGTTGACCACAGGCGCTTCTTCTGATTTGCAGCGAGTCACCCAGTTGGCCAGGAGTTTAGTCACTGAATACGGTATGTCTGACGAGCTAGGAGCCAGAACTTTTGGCAACCAGGAAGGTAAAGTGTTTTTAGGAAATGAAATTCAAGATAAAAAAGATTATAGCGAGAAAACAGCGGAGAAAATAGACGAAGCCGTTTCTAAGTTCGTGGAGCAAGCAGCCAGAAAAGCACAGGACATTATAAAAAACAATAAAGAAAAATTAAAACAAGTGGCTGAATCCTTATTAGAGAAAGAGACCTTGGAAAAAGAGGAGTTTGAGAAAATAGTTGGTAAAAAGAAGATTGCTCAAGAGGAGGACGAAAAAGAACAGGAACAGGCTTCCACTTCTCAAAAAAAAGAAAAGGATGAAAAAACCACTACCTCTTCTTCCCAGGAACAAGATTTATGAATTTTCATATAATCACAATCTTCCCTGATATCTTTCAATCCTACTTTAGCGAGAGTATTTTGGGCAAAGCCCAGAAAGAAGGTCTGATAAAAGTTAATATCTATAATTTAAGAGACTGGACTCGAGATAAACATAAAAGCGTTGATGACACTCCTTATGGCGGAGGGGCCGGTATGGTCATGAAGGTGGGCCCTATTTTTAGAGCCATTCAAGATTTAAAACAAAAAATTAACTCCAACCACAAGGTCATTTTATTTTCCGCCAGAGGTGGAAAGTGGACCCAGAGAAGGGCGCAGAAGTGGTCTAAGCTTGATGATCTTGTTTTAATTTGTGGGAGATATGAAGAGGTGGATGAAAGGGTTAGAAGCTTTATTGATGAAGAAATATCTATTGGAGACTATGTTTTGACTGGAGGAGAAATTCCGGCCATGGTGGTGGTTGATTCGATAAGTCGTTTACTTCCCGGGGTTTTAGGAAACCAGCAAAGCCTGGAAGAGGAATCTCATACCCAACCAGGACAGCTTGACCATCCTCAATACACCAAGCCTGAAATATTTGAAGTTGAAGGAGTGAAATATCAAGTTCCAGGCGTTCTTCTATCCGGGGATCACGAGAAAATCAAGAAATGGCGCCAGAGAAAGGGTCGCAAGCGAACAGACCCAAGTTGATTTATCAGTATAGACTCAAACCACCTTCCAGCCATTGGTGGTTTTTTTTATTTCTCCTTTTAAGGAAAAGCCCGCTGCTTTTATATGCCCCCCTCCTCCCAGGTGATTGGCTAGTTTGGCCACATTGACCCGGGGATGGTTGGTTCTAAGGTTGCCTTTAATTAGACCCTTTTTTTCTTGTCTTAAAAATACCACCGCTTTTACATCTTTTAGATTGTTTAGAAAATTAGTTATACTTTCTAAAACTTCTTCATCTTCTTGGAATTTTTCCATCTCCTTTTCAGTCAGAACGGTAAAAGCAATATTGTATTTGGGGTTGATTCTCAGATTGCCCAACACCACACTCCATAATCTCATGGCGTTTACATTTTTGTTTTGCCATATTTTTTTACTTATCTTGGGAAATTGGGCTCCCTTGGCAAGCATCTTTGAGGCTATATCAATGGTTTCTTTCGTGGCTGAAGGATGGAAGAAATTGACTGTATCAGTTAAAATTCCGGTCAGTATGCATTCGGCCAAGTCTTTGGTTATCTTTATTTGATTATGTTTTAGGAAATAATAAATAAGTTCTGTTGTGGCAGCCGCCTGCGGAAATCTTATTTCCAAATCAGAGGCTTGTTTTTCCCGACAAGGATGGTGATCAAGTTCTATAACAAATTGATACGACTTTCTGTGTTTTATCTCTTTTTCTAATTTTGATCTGGACATACAAGCACAGTCAACCAAAATTATTAAATCGAACTGAAAAAAATTTTTATTTTCAACCCTTTCCCGTTCGGTGGTGATTTTTTCCCAATTAGGAAGAAAGGAAAATGCAGGAGAGGGAGGGTCTGCTGAAAACAAAGTATAGCCTATGTTCAATTTATCCAATAGAACCGAGAGGGCGCACATTGAAGCCAAGGCATCTCCGTCAGGTCTTTCATGTACGAGAATTAAAACATTATAAGCCTTTCTGATCGTGGCTAAGGCTTGGTTATACTTATATATTGATTTTATATCATCCATTTTTAACTGTTTAGAATAAAACCTAATTTTTTAAGAGAAAAAGGGGTGGTCCGGTGAAGTAGAGAAAAGACTTCAGAGAGTTAATTATAAATTTTATCTAAAATAAAATAAAAAATCAACATTGATCTGCCGGAAAGATCAGGACTTGGTTCGAAGTTGTTTTTTAAAACAAAACAAAAACCCCGATTCTTTTTAAGCATGGGGTTTTAAAATTTTTTATTTGATTATTTCCTCTATTTCTTTTCTCATTCTTTCATCTTCCTCTGCGGATCGGTCAACCTTCCATTCCAAGGTCGGGACTCTCTTCCATTTTGTTTTTTTTCTCAGTTCTTTGGCTAGAATCCCTGATTTTTTTCTTAACTCTCGCAAGGCGGTTCCTGTGAAGTTGGTGGGGAGGATTGATACTCCCACTTTAGCTGTTTTCAGATCAGGAGAGCACTTTACAAAACTGAGCGTAACTAAGTAGTCCTTGGCCTCTATCTCCTTGAGCATAGCTTGGGCCAACTCTCTTTGCATCAGGGCATTTATTTTCTCGGTTTTTTCCATATCAATCTATCTTAGCGCTTACCTGATGTTCTTCATAGAATTGTAGAATATCTCCTTCTTGAATTTCTGGCCTACCCTGAAACTCTACCCCGCACTCCTGATCGGTCTCTACATAATTAACTTCTTCTTTGCCCTTTTTCACCTTGAGCACTTTTCCTTTGAAGACGAGCTCCTTTTCTCTTATAACCTCAACCAGACATTCTTTTTTAACGGTTCCTTCAACAACCTTGCCTCCTACTATTTGTCCATCTTTTTCTGTCCTGAAAATGGCCAATACCTTCAGTTTGCCCAGGTCCTTTCTCTCCAGTGTGGGCTGGGTGATATTTTCCATTTCTTTTTTAGCATATTCTATAAGATCGTAAATCACGTTGAAGATTTTCACTTTGATATTTTTTTCCCTGATCAATCCTTCGATGTAAGGAGGTACTTTAACATTAAAGCCTATAATTTGAGCATTTCCGGATTCGGCCCTATGAAGATCGTTTTCTCTGATATTTCCCAGGCCTTTATGTATGATCTTTACTTGAACATCTTCTGTGTTGATTTTTTCTAAAGATTCTTCAATGGCTTCAGCCGAACCTAAAACGTCACTTTTGAGAACTAGATTAAGGGTGGGAATTTCTTCTTCCTTTTCTTGTTGTTGGCCAGAAAGACCGGCAGTAGAGGTGCTTGCTTGCCTGTTTTTGGATTTGCTTATCTTTTCTTTGCCCTTTGTGTCAATTGCCGCTTCCAAAATATCTCCAACCGCCGGGGCCGTCCTTAAGCCTATAATTTGAGCCGGTTTAGAGGGCTCGGCTTTCTCAATTTCTTGTCCTTGATAATCTTGCAAGGCTCTTACCTTGCCACACAGCTTATTATCTTTACACAGGTAATCCCCAATCTTTAAAGTGCCGTTTTGAATTAAAATAGTGGCCACAGGACCGGCAGACTTGTCGATATGGGATTCAATAATTGTTCCGACCGCTGGCGCGTTAGGGTTGGCCTTCATATCTTCAACTTCGGTATCGGTTAACAAGAGAACCATGTCCAAAAGGTGTTGAATCCCTTCTCCGGTCTGGGCGGAAATGGGGGCGCAGATGTGCTTACCTCCCCAGTCTTCTGGAGTGATCCCCAGTTTGGTGGCCAATTCTTGTTTGGTTCTGTTGACATCCGCTCCTTCTTTGTCAATTTTATTGATAGCTACCAAGAAGGGAATTCCTGTTGACTTTATAATCTTAAAAGCTTCAACGGTTTGGGGCTTAACACCATCGTCAGCCGCTACTATCAATATGGCAATATCAGCTACTCTAGCCCCTCTGCTTCTCATGGCGGTAAACGCTTCGTGGCCCGGGGTGTCAATGAAAGTTATGAGCCTTTCTTGTCTAATTGCTTGATAGGCTCCAATGTGTTGAGTGATCCCGCCTGATTCTCCTCCGGCAATATTGGTATTTCTAATACTATCCAAGAGCTTGGTTTTACCATGATCCACATGGCCCATGACCACCAATATCGGTGATCTTGTTTTTAAATCATCATTCTTCTCCAGTTTAATTATCTCTTCAATTTTGTTTTTTTCTTCTTCAATCATTTCCTCTTCACCCTCTTCCAGTTTCACTTCCAAGTTCAGTTCATCCCCCACGATACTGGCTGTTTCAAAATCTATTTTTTCGTTAATAGAGGTGAATATTCCATTTTTCATTAATTCTTTCAGAACTTTGCTAACAGGAATATCTCCTTTTTTGGCGAAGTCATTAACTGTGATCTGGGAAGGAATTGTTACTTCCTTTTTTTCTTCAGGAGAATCCGGAGATGATTCTTCTTTCTCTTTTTTTTGCTTTTCTTCCTCCTCCAGCTGCCTGTTTAACCTGGGCCATTCTTTAATTATTCTTTGAGCTAATTTATTATCTATTTTAATAGCTTTTTGACCAACATCAAAACCCATACGAGGCAATTTTTCTCGCAATTCTTGAGGGGTGACTTTTAGTTTTCTGGCTAACTCGGTGAGGTTCATATTTATATATTAAAAAAGGCTTTTTAAAGCCTTATTATCAGCTGATTTTATTTAATCCTACCTTGTTTTTTTCTTTTAGTCAAATTTTTTAGGGCTCTATAATAATTAGTGTGGTGGAAAACTAAAAAAAGTAGTGGCATAATTAG
>CAZWNU010000012.1:0-31143 GCA_964635515.1 uncultured Gammaproteobacteria bacterium | reverse complement strand
ATGCTCCGCCCGGAGCTACGGTCCCTGATGGTTGCGGAGGGGAATATACATGCGAGGGTGAGCTGCCTGACCCAGATCCTGATCCAGATCCAGACCCTGACTGCCCTCCTTGTGAGTTTAACAATTCAGAATTTAATAATTGTTGTTTTCAGTAATTTTAATATTTAGAAGTTAAACGAAGGTGAATTTAACTTAAGGTAGTGGAGAGGACTGGTTTTAAATTCAGTTCAGTAGAAATATAATGAAATAGTTTAGAGGTATGAATTTTGGTCCAAAATTTATTTATGATTAATGTTCTGAGCCGAAATTCGAGAGATGTGGATCCGGATCGTTAGTGATCTTGACTTGATTTGTTGGATTGGCGGAATTCAATAGTAGGTCGAGAGTTGGATTGATCGAGATGATTAATTATATAATTTTGTATAAATAAATATGAGAAATCTCCCTAGAAAAATGAAAAGCATGTTATTCATACCCTTGGTGGGCCTGTCTTTGGTTTTTGGTTTTTTTGTCTTTTTGCAGTCACCTGGCATGTTTAAATATTTCTCAAGCCCCTTCATTGTCGGAGCCGCCACCTGTGAAACAAGTTATAAAGTTCTTGATCTAGTGCCTGGCAACTACAGATCTCCCATCAGGGGCTCTGAGGAGGATAGCAAGGTTTTCCAAGGACACTCTGTTTTTAGATATTTATATCCGAATTGTCCTCATTTAAATACCGATAATTTACCCAAATTGTTCGAGTTCAAAAGGGATGGCAGATTAAGCATCGCTGGCAATCTTGTTATTGGGGGCCATAGCACTTCTTTTATTACGAGCAGTAGTGTCGGTTTTCAAGCTGGCTCGGATATCAAAGTTGACATTCCCAGTATGAGTTTTTTCTCAGAGAGTTCTAATACTCATATTGCTGGAAGAGTTAATCTTTACCCCGGGGAAAGCAAGGGTATTTCTCAAGGATATGAAACATTCGGACCGAGCATCTATTTGAATGAAGAGTTTTCCAGAATAAAGTTCGCAGATGTTCTTTCTATTGGACCTAACTACGAGCAGGGGATTATAGAGACCAATTTCTTGGAAAACAATCCCAGGATAATAAAACATATGACTCAATCTTTCTTTAAATTCAATCCGGTTGATTTTCAGAAGATGGATGATTATTTTTATGTAGCAGATAAAGGGGGTAGACAAATAGTTCGCTATGACCCGGTTTCCGGGGATTTGGTGGCTCTGGGTCGAGATAATTGGTTTTGGACTCCGGCAGGATTGTCAGTTTCTGAGACAGAAGAAGGAGAAGAGAATGTTTATGTAACAGACCCTCTAAAAAATAGGATTATAAGAACAAAAATGGACGGTAGTGATTGGAATGATACTACCGATGCTAAGGAAGATTATTTTGTGAAACTTCTCATAACCGGAGAAGAAAATGTAAGTTATGATTATTATGAGGTGAGTGATACAGGAACCACCTCTGAAGCCAATTTTTTTGCCGACGGCTACACTCGTCATGAGGTAATAGCTAAAGACCATGACTATTTGAATTATGATTCTAGTCAAGGCATTTTTGATTTTACAGATGAAGTGGATAGGATTTTTGGAGATAGTTCTCTTAAATTAGATGGTGAAAAAATATTTACAATCAAAAATCATCCAGACTTTAATTTTGGCAAAGATTCTTTTGTTTTTGATTTTTGGCTGAGATTTGCCTCTCTGGACCATGACCAAATTTTGTTTAATAGGCCGGGTAGTTATATGTTAGAATTTATCAATAGCGATGGAAGCCCCAGGCTTGTTTTTACCACAGTCCACAAAGAAGATGAGTCTGAAGAAGGTGATTTTTTCGAAACGGAGGAGTTTGCGGTTAGTAGGTCATGGGACCCGGATCCTTTTACCTGGTATAATATTGCCGTAGTTTCCGATCATAGCCATCCCGACACTTCTAGGTTTAATATTTATGTGGACGGGGAAAGACTGACAGACGAGTCGGTGGGAGATAATCCTATAAACAAATGGGAGTTGACTCCCTTGGTCAATTCCGGAGGTAATTTATTAATTGGAAATGATACTTATTATCAGCAAGGCTTTAGAGGCAATATTGATCATTTTAGGGTTTTAAGGGGCAATGGTTATATAACCCAACATTTTGACATGGAAGCTCCTAAATATTATTTTAAAAACCCTCTAGGCCTGGTTGAGGCAGAGGATTACTTATATATCGTTGACAACGAAAATGATAGAATAGTAAAAATCCTGAAACAGTTTTCTTCAACCGAACATATTGCTCTTAGTTATTGGGACACTTTCGGTTTTTCAGGAAGTGGAAACTACCAGTTTGATGATCCTACCAACATTTATTACAAACAACTAGAGACAGAAAGCGATGGTTATTTTTATATCATAGATGCCGGAAATGAAAGAATAGTCAAAACGGATATTGCTGTTACATCAGACAGATTTAAAAATTTTGATTTTAGTGCCGCCAGCTGGGAGGTTTTGGACCTAAGTAATTTTTATGAGCTTCTAAGCCCGGAACTGTCTCATAAATATGGATCTAAAAAATTCTTCCAAGAATATTTCGAAGAATATACCAGCGGCACCATAGTTAGGGACCTTAGCCCTTATCTGATAAATACTCCTTATGAAAACGGCGAGGTTAAGTTGGCTATTAGGGGGAGTGGCTCCTTTAATGTCCACTTAATGGATGATATGCTAGGTAGTGAAACTTTCAGGTTAACAGAGCATTTTTCCGGTGGTTTTAATATTCTAACCTTCCAACTTCCCGAAGGTTTCTTGCTGGACGAGGCAGGAGGTAGCTTGTATCTGCACATAGAAGAAGGGGGGCAGGTCAAGTTTATCAAGGCCCTGTTGAGTAAGAGTTTTTCAGTAGGAGGTCTGGATATTAAAGAAAACGGTAATTTATATATAACTGATAAATATAATGGTAGTATCATTAAATGTGAAGGAGGTGCGATCAACATGAGTTGTAACAATATGGAGATAATGGGTCGTCAAAATCCGCAAGAAAAAGAGAGTAATAATTTGAACGAACTGGAGTATCATGATTATTTGCTTCGCTTGGTGAGCCCCAGAGGTATTTATGTCGATTATGATGATGAAGAGGAGCCCATGTACTTCATTTTGGATGGTCTTAGTGAACATGATATGGCCATAACTTCCGGGCAAGAGGGAGATATGGTTTGGACACATGAATGAATTTTAAAGTTCCATTAATGGCGGAGGTAGTTGAGGTAGTGGGAATGGAGGAGACGAGACCGGGGGTGATATAATGGTCAAAATGGCCCAGAAGATGTTATATACCGGTTTCAGAAGATCCTTTTGGCTATTTTAACAACATTTGTGGCTATAAGGGTGTTGACACCATGCTTCATGAGGGTTCTGCGACGGAGGATCAAGTTGAGATCGAGTGGGTATTTAGCGATGTTTTTGAGGAAGAATCTTTCGAGAATGAGTGTCAACAAGTTCTGTGCCAAGAGAGGGGTTATTCTAATAGCAGTATTTGGATAACCGATGTTTTTTATGAATCTCACTGCAAATGTTGATAAAATACATAAAAAGATAATTAAGTTTAATAAGAAGGAATAAAATAACTATCTATGAAAAAAATAATTGAACAAAGAAAATTCTGGCTGTTTACCTCAAGCGCGCTTTTGCTCTTGGTCGCCGTTCTTTTCTCCCCTTATGTCTCAGATAAAGATGCCTCTTTTTCAGGTGTGAGATCATATGCTTCGCAATTTCAAGAAAACATTATAGATAGAGCTTTATTTCTTGGAGAAGATAATTCAGAAGAATTTGAGATGGCCGCTGCCAGAGGAAATGTTTGCGCCAGGGGAACTAAGCGTTGTTTTGATGAGGACATTCCGCAAAGATGCGACACCGTGGCCACTGGGAACTTAGCTTGGAACAATGTTTTGGAGGATGGCCTGAGCTGCGCTGATCTGGGAGGCTTTTGTCTTAGAGGTGAGTGCATTGATTACAAGAGTATTGAATTATTATCTCAACCTAAGCCCTATAACATAAACACCGTTTTTCATAGAGGAGGGGTGGATGCAGATGTGTTAATGGCCGCCAATGTCATTGATAAATGGCAAAGGGCCAATTTGAGACCCAATGTCAACTGGGACGAAAATCCTTATAGCTCTTATCCTTATGCTCCTAATTATTCTTTCAATCCGGATCGAACAGATGATTATTGGGTTAATTCTTCTATTAAGTTCTGGGTGGCTGACGATCTGGGTCCGGAAATATCCCATTGCCCTTCTATAAACGAAGGGGAAAATTATCAGGAAGAGCAAGAATTGCCTCATCATGGTAGTTTTCAGAGCTGCGGTTACACTTTCAATACCTCTGATTTCCCCATACTTGATTATGGCCAAAATTGTCATAGAAGCAGATGGCAGGCTTGGGAGGATTCTGATTTTACTCCGACCGAGGTTGATAACGTAGGTGACGCTGATTGGTCTTGGCCCGACTCTCCGGGGATAGACATAGGAACTGCCTACAAGGACTGTCTTTATAGCGGTTACAGTGGAAATGATTTTTATAACATTCTAGAAACAGCCGGGGGTGCTTGTGATCCCTATACCGGTGATATAGTAAATTTGGATTGCGAGTCCATTGCCCTGGCCGCCACCGAAGGCCCGAATTCCGCCAATGTGGGCGGTGCTCCAGGTAGCCCTGTTCCCCCAGTTTTTCCTAATGAGTGCATTCCCGGCCCCTATGAAGGAGGGGTTTGGGATTGGTATGAACAGAGGCCCAGCTGCACCCTTTTTGAGCCGGGGGATTTTAAAAGAGAAAGGGTTTGTCTTGAAACTTGGGAGGATTGTGTTCCGGTGGGCGAAGGAACCCCTGAATGTTACGATTATGAATGCGAAGGCGGGAGTACTAGTATAGGAACCTGTATTCATAGGAGTATCTCCAACCCTTGTTATTGTCCGTCTGTCCCTAGCACAGACCCCCCTGGGGAATTTTCTGATGGTTGGTATAGAAGAGACGGAGCCAGCTGTGATTGGGATGGCGGTCCTAGTTGCGAAGCCAATCTTCAATGGTTGGGAGAATGTGATTATTGTGATATCTATAACGATGAAGAGACCTGTAATAACCCCCTTTATGAAAGATGGCCTTGTTATAAGTACAGATGTTCTTGGTCTATCAGTGGTGGATCCCAATCTGGCTGCCAGGATTATGAAATAATAGGTGAAGGTAGTTGCTCGGAAAGAACTTATGCTGAACTGTGTGATGAGGTGCCCTCTGTGGTGGAGATAGTCGGCTCTGGAAGCTGTGAAGAAGATTATTGTGAGATTGATGAAGACCACCAGGGCTACACTTGCGGGTCCGAAGATGAGGACAGTTGGGATTATGACTGTAATTATACTTGGGAGTATGAAGGAGAGGCCTCGTGGGATGGTTGTGCAGAGGGGGATAAGGTGCACACGGACTACTCTGATGAAACCGGTGGGATGATAGATTTTCAATGTAGGGTAGAGGTAGAGCCAATAAATGACAGTTTAACCTGTGACGGTGGTGCGGGTTGCGATGATACTTGGGACATTTCGGGCGCGGCTGTTGCCGGTGGCTCTTGCAGTTCAGGAGAAAGAATAAATGAGGAGTATTCGGCTGCAGGGAATCTGATATTTTTTCAATGCGGCAGATGTAATGAAACCGGGACAGTGGGTAGCGGGAATTGTGATTGTGTTAATGATGATTGCCAAAAAGGCTACAGACCATGTATAGAGGTAGAGTGCGTCGAACACTCAAGTGATGAGGATGATTGTATCCGCTGGGAATGCGATGATACTAATGAGTATAATGAATGTACTGATGAATATTGTGCCGAGTTTAAATGTCTGGCAGAAGAATGCGCCGAATATGGAGATATGATTTGGCAGGACATGGATTGTTATTCTGATCTAGAGTGTCCGGAACCTTTTGAGTTTAGAGAAGCTGAGGATTGTTGCAAGAGGTGGTACTGGAAGTGCTCAGCTGGATGTGTTACTGATACCAGGGATTGCTATGAAGGAAGGGCGGTTGCTTGGAGACCGGATTTTAAGTACGCTACTTTTCATATAGGCGACCCTGCTGATGATTGTGAAGTGGATAGAACCCATAGTTTTACCATAGGTCTTTTTGTGGATAGAAACTCCCCTCCCTGGCAGATGGAGGTGCTTATAGAAAATGCTAATAACGGCCTACTTTCTCCTCACATTCAATACACCGAATTAGAATATGAGGGCAAAACAGAAGTGGCCTGTGTCAGGACTTCGGTTGATACATTAAAGAATATAATTTTGAATTCAGGCAAGTTTCTTTCCGGTGACGGAACCGCTGTTACAGATGACTTGAGTTTCGATTTTGAGGAGTATTTATCCGATTTTGGTAACAAATATATAGATAGCATTAGTTTTAGACAGACCCGTTAGTTTGTTCTCAAGTTTTCTCTGTAAAAACCCCTAGGAAGCATGCGGATCTTGTGTTATAATAAAAATATAATCTCTTTAACTATGAGTATTGATTCACAGTTGTTAAACAGAGAAAGGATAAGCAGAGAAGAAGAGGCGAGAGTGGGGCAAAGACTTCGTAGAAGAAAACAAGAAGATCAACCGGAAGAACAGCCAAATTTGGCTAAAGAAGACGCTTCTGGAGAGGGGCAGGAAACTTTAAGACAGAAATTATTGCGATACAGGAGAGCTAAGAAAAATAATAGAAAAGGAAATCTTTTAAAAAAAGAAAAAAATGAGGAGAAAAATCTTGTTGGTTATCCAAGTCGAAGAGGTAGTAAACTAGCCCTGAAATACTCCTGGCTTAGTTTGATATTCTCCGGGGGCCTGACAGCTGTATTTTCCCTGACCTATCTTAATTTCCATTTTTTTGGTCGAGTCGTTCTTCCCAGTTTTTTTTGCAAATTCGGTGATGAGTGGACCCCTGAGTTTATGAAGGGTATGAATGATATGTCCAAATCGGCTAGAAGGGCCCTAGGTCTGGTAGAAATACTCGCTTTGATATTGGTAAACATTATATTAGCTTTTGTCGTTATTGTTGTTATATATATGTTTACTGCGGCGGCAATGATTGTGTGGGAATTGTTAGGGTGGTTTATAAATTTTTTTGTGGGATAAATATTTTAAATCTCTATAATGAAGAAATTGTTTAACAGAAAGTATTTAATTGGCTTAATAGTTTTTTTGTTTTTGGGTTTTTTTGTACTAGTTTTGACTGACCCGCAAACAGTTTCGGCTGATGATGGCGGTGGAGGGTTCAATTGGTTAAGTGTCAGAGACAGATTGTTTATTATTCTGGCCTGGCCTCTTTTTGCCTTTGCTTCTTTTTTGGGAAAAATATGCTTGTATCTAATAGCCTGGTTGATTCAGGTCGCTGTTTGGAGCGAGTTTGTATCCGTGCCGGCTGTGGAAACAGGTTGGGTGGTGATACGGGATCTTTGTAACATGTTTTTTATTGTAATCCTGCTTGTCATAGCTTTTGCCACCATTTTAAGAATAGAGAGTTATAATATCAAACAGTTGTTACCCAAGGTGATCATAATGGCTGTTTTAATAAATTTTTCTAAAACTATCTGTGGCTGGATGGTAGAGTTGGGCCAGATAGTAATGCTTCAATTTGTTAATGCTTTTGCCGGGTCGGGCAGCGAAACCGGAGGAGGAACGATAGTCGATCTTTTGGGCATACAGTATGTTATGAGTGCTATAAGAGCAGAAGCACAAGCTGAGCCCGGTAGCCTTGGATTGGAAATCGTTTCAATAGCTATTTTGGCTATAGTTGTTACTTTGGTGGCAGGAGTGGTTATACTCTCCATGATAGGAGTTTTGCTTATGCGGGTCATAATGATCTGGGTGTACATAGTTTTGTCTCCTTTGGCCTTTCTGCTTTACGCCTTTCCCCACGGAAAAAGTTATGCTTCCAGATGGTTGAGCAGTTTTTCTAAGCAGATAATTGTGGGACCGGTTTTGGCATTTTTTATTTGGTTGGCCCTTTATACCGCCAGAGGTAGTGCTGAGCGCTTGGGTCATGGTAAAATGGATGATCAAGGTTTGGAAGATGGTGTTATTAGCGGTTTTTTAGCCCCTGATGTTTTTTTAACGTATATATTAACCTTGGCCTTTTTTATAGGAGGATTGGTAATTGCCCAGCAGATCGGGGAGGTTTCCGGTAAGGCGGCTGGCATGGGTTTAAGTTCTATTCAGAAAGGAAAAGCTTTGGCTGGTAGAGGGGCTTGGAAGGGTGGTAAGTGGACTGCCAAAACCACAGGCAAAACCACAGGAAAATTAGGCTTGGTCGCAGGAAGCGGTATAGACAGGACTATCGGCAGGGGGCTTGACAGAATAACAAGAGGTGATCAATTTAAAGACGGCTTGGTGACCCCTATGGTAAAGAAGGCTATCAATTTTCCAAGTGAAGTTAGAGCCAAGTTTGATGAAAGAGTGAAAAAGAGATCGGATTACAAGGAAGCTCAAAATGAGGCCATGAAGAATGAATACGAAGGTTACGGTGGTGCTATTTATACTACTGACGACCAGGGAAGAGAGTATAGTTATAACGAGAAGACCGGCAAGTATGAAAGAAAGGACGAAGATGGAAAATTACAAACGTTTAAAGACAAGCACGGACAAGATGTTAAAAGGGGTAGCCCCACATTTGGTACTCCTTTCCATGATGCCACCCTTGATGTTTATGGTTCTGGTTCAAGAGCTGCTGTTAATAATGCTCAAGCGGAAAGAGTGGAAGAAGCCAGGAAGGGCATGGATGTGGAGGGCCGTGATATGGGAGTGGGACGTTTAGAAAAGACTATGGACAATGCAGAAAATACAGATGAAAGAATAGCAGCGGCTCTTCAAATAGCTACAAAAGGAGGTTTTAAAACAAGAGAGCAATATGAAAAAGCAAAGAAATTAGTTTCATCAAATAGCATTTTAAGCGATAAGCTAGAAAAAGAAACAGATAAGAATCAGGCCAGTATTTCAAATGATCTGAGCACAGAAGATGGCAGGAACAGCTTCAGAAAGAAACTTGACAAAGGGGACTTGGATTCTACCAAGCTGGACAGTAATTTCTATGAAGACAATGATGGAAAACTGGTCGAGCTTCTCCGAGATTATCATGGCAAAGAATTCAAAAGGATCGCCGAATCCATTTACAAGAAGGGAACCAAAAAGGTTCAAGAGAATTTTGACAAGGCTCTACTTAAGGAAAGGGATAAACATCATGATAGCCAGGGCGATGTCACCAAGGATTGGAAGAAAATAGCTTCCACCCATTCCAACCTTACAGGAGAGGCTGATAGATCATTCCAGGATAAAGATGGAAAACTCCAAAAAGAAGCTTTCAAAAGTCATCTCAAAGAAGGTAAGGCAGCGGATCTGAACAAGATCAAGCGAGAGAATTTAGATAACATCATTAGTGATAACAGCTGGAATGAAAACGAAATGGCACAAGCTCTCAGTTTTGGTAAGGCTAAATCTATGTACAGGGAGGGTAGTAATCCTGAGACAAGCAGAGCGGTTAGGGATTTAAGAAAGAAGTATGTTGAAAAGAAGTTTCAAGAGGATAAGGATTGGTATGACGAACAATCGGAGGAGTATAAAAAGGAAAATAAGTTTAAGTCTGAATTTGAAACAGAAAAGAAAAAATTTGAATCCGATCATGAATTAAGCACGGATTAATATGGATAATAATCAAAACAAATTGCAACAACTCCCGGATCAGGTAAAAAGTTTTTTGGTGTCCGAGAAGGCTACTGAAACAAATGTTTTTGTTTATGACAAGCACGGACTTGATATAGACCGGTTTTCCACCTTAACCAAACTTATCGAACAAGTTTTTTTAAAGGAATTGAGCTTGTCCGATTTTAAAGACAGGGCAGAAAAGGAGTCAAACCTGGGCAGTAAAGAGGCAGGAGATTTGGTCAAGGATATAGCCGGGTCCAGGTTTTTGATCATAAATGACTGGCTGGATGAGGATGTCGAGGAATTCATTAAAAATTTGGGAGGAGATCCGGAGGAATATCAATCTTATATAAAAGAACAGCGAGAGGCTGTGAAAAAAAGAGAACAGGAATTAAAAGAAGAGAAAGAAGAAGAGGAAAGGCCGATTCATCCCGCAGGATCCGGTTCCCAAGGGGGTGCCACTTCAGAGGAGGTCCAAGAGGGAGGCCAGGAGATGGATCCGGACAAAGAAAAAGAAGAGAGTCAAGAGATATTCACAAAGTCCTTAATCTCTTTATTAAATTCAAAAAACAAAGAAACCTTGGAGGATTATAATCTGTTGTTGATAAGATTGATTTTGGATGACCCTGATAACAAATTCCGGGATGATCTGGAAAAAAGCTTGTTTGCCAATGAAGAGAAACTAACTTACAAAAAATTCATTTTAGGAGAAAAAGAGAAAAGGCCCACTGTTGGTAATTGGCTCAGGTATTTTATTAAAGAGAGAGGGAGTGACATGTTTGACAACCTGGATTTGTCCGAATTTTTGGTCAACTCTCAAAATACCAAGGTTTTGGACAAGCAGGAAAAAAACAGGGTAAAAAAACTATTACTTCTTTATAGAAACATTAAGTTTTTCTATGAATTTTTTAAGGACAAAAAGGTAGAAGAATGGCAGATATTTCCGATCAGAGAAGAAGGGGCTATTTCTCAAGACAGAGAAGACAAAGGTATTGACCAAGAAAAGACACCTGAAACGGTGTCCCAATCGGAGGTTTCAACCGGCTCAGGTTCGAGAATTGAATCCAGAATAAAGGAGCTAGAGGAATACAAGTTAGAGTTTCCAGAAGAGAGCTTGGAGAGAAAAACTCTGGAAGAAGAGATCAAAAAACTAAAGAACTCTTAAGAATAATTAAAAGCGAGAAACCAAGTATTTTTTATGTTGGATTATTTGCAAAGATTTAAACAATTGCCCCAGGAAATCAGAGAAAAAGTCTCCAACCAAGAGGCGAGTAAAGCTATATCTGATTTGGAAAATAAGTATAATGTAGCTCTGTTTGCCATTGTTATGAAAGTAACTGTGGGTGACATCAGTTTGGATAAGTTGAACAACCATCTTATCCGAGATCTGGATATGTCTGAGAAAGATGCCACCGGTTTGGCTGATGAGTTAAGGCAAAATATTTTCAAGAATATAGAAGAACATCTAAAAGAAAACACTCCTTCAAGCGAGGCAAAAGGCGAGGCGAAAAAGGGTTTTTCAAGATCCCCGTCTTTTTTAAAAAAGTTTAAATTTTTACCCAAAAGAAAGAAATATAAACAACTCAGCTCACCTGAGGAAGATGACTCTCCTCGCGATGAGGATCAAGGGGTTTTTGAGAAAGAAAAAAAGGATTCTGTTGAAGAGAGAGAAGGAGGATCGGGAGGGGTCCAAGGCGATGGATCCGCTTCTTTTTTTTCTCCAGAAGATGAAAAGGAGATAAAAAAGATCTCTGAGGAGATGAGCTCTATTAAAAAAGAAGAGAGCAACAATTCAGGGCTTGAAGAAAAACTGGAGAAAGTCGTAAGAGAAGTCAATATCAATTTTAGCAGCGAAGCTTCTAAAGATAGGTTTAAAAACATTATTTTTACTTTCTTCAGGGGCGTAAGAAACCAGTTGGCGACCAGGCAAGCTTTATTAAAAGATTATGATAAAGGAGGTTTAAGTTTGAGCGAGGATGTATCTGAAAAGATAATTAAGGCCGCAAGTAAGTATAAAGACGGCCTTCCTTCAGAGAAAAATATTGATCACCAAGAAGAGGTTAAAGAAGAGTCCCGAGAAAAGTCAAATTCCGGGGATCTGGAAAATACAGACGATCCTCCAAAACAAGAGACTCAAGAGGTGAAGGACAAGGGCGAAGAGAAAGAGAAGGTTGAAATAGATTCTTCTCCTGAAAAGGGCGAAAAGGACAGTGAAAAATTGAGTAAAAAAAGTTTGGATTTGGAAAAATTACCCCAAAGGGATATTGACTATGATCTAGCTTCTGTCTTAAAAGAAAAATTCGATCAAGAAAAAGAAGGGGGAGCTGGTAAAGAGGAAGCGAAAAAAGAAAGTCAAGCTTCTTCTAAAGAAAAAAAACAGGAGAAAAAAGTCAAGGTTGTGGATAGGAAAGAAAAGGAAGAAAAAAAAGAAAGCGAAGACAAAAGTGAGGAAAAAATTGTTGCCAAGAAGGAAGTTCCAAAGAAGGATGTGGCTGCTAAAGAGAGTCCTAAGAAATCTTTTAGGAGCAGGATAAAAAGAAGTTTTTCTCCTTCAGAAAAAGGAAAAAAACAGATAGAAGATATCAAAAAAGCTCCTAAGCTGATTAATCCCATCAATGAGTTAAAATATATGGACTTAGTCTCTTTCCGTAGGCTAGGGGAGGATGGCTCTCAAAGAACTGATAAAATAAAAGAAAAACTGGACAGCTTGGGTAAAAAATATTTTGCAGAAAAACTGGATGGCATCAAGGCCTGGAGACAGAGCCCGGTAAATAGGCTGTATTTGGAAATAGGAAGAGATAGTATTGTTTACAATAAATCAGTGGATGATATAATAAAGGAAAAAGGCCAGCAGAACAAGGATTGTTTGAGCAAGTCCGAGTTTGAGGCCATTATGGAACTTAACGATAAATTAAGATTTTATTAATATTTATGGCCAGAACATTTACTATCCCCCAATTTGTGGATGTGGAAAGCAAAATCATCGGCTCTATGACGGTCAGGCAGTTTTTTATTGCCTTGGTTGGAGTTATTTTAGTCTTTATATCCTATCAGATATTTAGTTTTGTTATTTTCGCCATTGTCAGTATAGTGATTGTGGCAATTTTCGGGACCATCGGCTTTGCTAAGATAAACGGGCGCCCTTTTCATTTTTTCCTGTTGAATTTTATCCAAACCTCAAAGAAGCCGGAACTGAGAATATGGAACCATAGGACCCAACTAAAGGACCATGAAGACAGCAAGATTGACCAAGTAAGTAGAGATAAAGATATCATCCCCCAGAAACCCAGCTTAGCTTCTTCAAGGTTGAACGAGCTTTCTTTGATAGTGGATACTAAGGGTATCTATGAGGGGGAGGAATAACTTTTTAAAATATAAAATATGGCAAAAACCGGTAAAATAAAAGTCTCGACTCAGCAGTTTTTGGATATAGCCGAAATTAAAGAAGAGACGATCGTCATGAAGGATGGCTCGATTCGATCCGTTTTGTTGGTTTCCAGCCTTAATTTTGCTTTAAAGAGCGAGGATGAACAAGAAGCTATTATTTCTTCTTATGTTAGCTTCTTGAATAATATAAATTTTCCTATTCAGATAGTGGTCCAATCCCGTCAATTCAATATCGAATCCTATCTTAACGACCTGAAAGTCAAAGCTAGAGAGCAGACCAACGAGCTTTTGAAAATGCAGACAAATGAATATATAGATTATATTCAGGAACTGGTCTCTATGGGCAACATTATGAACAAGAAGTTCTACATCACAATCCCATATAATCCTTTATCTGATCAACATAAAAGCTTTTTTGCCTCTTTAACAGAGGTTTTCACTCCGTCCAAGTTGATCAAGTTAAAGGATGAGAATTTCCAAAGGTATAAGCGAAACCTAGATAGAAGAACAAGAAACGTAATCAGCGGTCTAAATTCAATCGGTCTAAAATCGGTCAGGATGGACACCCAGGGCCTAATAGAACTTTTTTATAACACTTATAATCCTGAAACTTCTAATCAAGAGAAATTGACTGACATAGAGGATATAAGGATTAAGACTTGATAAAATATGTTAAATCTTTTTAAAAGTAAAAAAAGCAACCTTGAACAGAAGGAAAATGATCATGAAAGTGAAGAAATGACAGAGGAAGAGCAAAGGGAGGTAGTGGATGAATCCATGAGAGAGTTAGTGGATAAGGAAAAGGCTTTTAGGCGGGGAGTTGTTTCAGTAATTGATTTGATTTCTCCGGCCAGCATGCAAATAACTCATGATTATTTAAGGCTGGGAGGTAAGTATGTCAGAAGTATTTTTATAGTCGGTTATCCTCGATATATTAGCGTGGGATGGTTTGCTCCCATTATCAATTTGAATGAAGAATTTGATATATCGATGTTTTTTTATCCAGTAAAGACCGGACTTATATTAAAACAATTAAAAAACAGGACCGGGGCGATAGAAGCTCAGATAATATCCGATGCTGAGAAGGGAGCGGCTCGAGACCCGATAAGAGAGACTGCCTTAAGGGATATTGAGGCTCTACGTGACGCCCTGACCCAAGGTATAGAAAAGTTTTTCCAGTTCGCTCTGTATGTCACTATTTACAAGGATTCTAAGGAGGAGTTGGACAGATTGAGCGAGATTATAGAAGATATTTTTGGTTCCAGACTGGTTTACTCTAAGAAAGTTTTTTTTCAGGCCGAGCAGGGTTTCAATTCTACCCTGCCCCTCTGTAAGGATGATCTATATATTACTTTCAACATGAATTCTTCCCCCATAGCTTCCTCTTTTCCTTTTATCTCAAGCGACTTGAGCAGTGATAATGGGATTTTATACGGGGTTAATAGGCACAATAACAGTCTGATACTTTTTGATCGTTTTAGTCTTCAAAATGCCAATACCGTGGTTTTCGCCACTTCAGGTGCGGGTAAGAGTTATGCTATAAAACTGGAAGTTTTAAGATCCTTGATGCTAGGAACAGAAGTCATTATAATAGACCCTGAACACGAGTATAAGTATCTATCCGATGCGGTCGGAGGGACCTATATAGAAACATCTCTTTCCAGTGAGGGAAAGATCAATCCTTTTGACCTACCTAGGGCTATAGGAGGTGATTCCAGGCCGGAAGATATAATCAGAAGCGCTGTTATAACCGTGAAGGGCTTGGTAAGGATCATGTTGGGCGAATTGAATCATCTGGAAGATTCAATTGTGGATAGAGCTTTGCTTGAAACTTACGCCAAAAAAGACATTACCCCGGATACAGATATCACCAAACAAGAGGTCCCTATTATGAGAGACTTTCAAGATGTCTTAGAGGGTATGGACGGAGGGGCTGAACTGGCCAAGAGACTTAAGAAATATACAGAAGGAACTTTTTCCGGTCTTTTGAATCATCCCACAAATGTTAAGTTGGACAATCAGTTGGTTTGTTTCTCAGTCAGAGACCTAGAGGATGAACTACGACCCCTGGCTATTTACACTATAGTCAATTATATTTGGAATATGGTTCGTTCCGAAATGAAGAAAAGGATCATGGTGATTGACGAGGCATGGTGGTTGATGCAACACGAAGACAGCGCCAGGTTTATTTATTCCCTGGTCAAAAGGTGCAGAAAGTATTATTTGGGAGTGACCACCATAACCCAGGATGTTAATGATTTTTTAACTTCAGAATATGGCCAGGCTATTGTTACCAATTCTTCTCTTCAACTTCTGTTAAAGCAGTCACCAGCCAGTATAGATTTAATTCAAAAAACCTTTGTTCTAACAGACGGTGAAAAGTATTTATTACTGGAATCAGGAGTGGGAGAAGGCATAATGTTTGCCGGGAATAAACATGCCGCCATTAAAGTAGTAGCCTCCTACACCGAAGATCAGATCATTACCTCTGATCCGGAGCAATTGTTGAAAATACAAGAGGCTAAGAAGGAGTTTGCTGATTCTCAGGAGGAGCAAGGCAGTGATATGCAAGAGGGGCAAGAAAATAAATAAAAACTTAATTTTTAAATATCAATCTTATGGATGACAAGAAAAAGTTAATTTTATCAATATTGGGCTCCTTGGCTTTAGTTTTGGTTCTAGGAGTGATTATATATTTCCTTTTTTTCTATGATTTTACCTATCAGGACCCTGATCGGGACGCAAAAGAAGACGCTCCGCGAGAATCTCTGGAAGATCCGTCTGATAGGGTTCAAGAAGACCCAACCCCGGATCTAGACCCGGATCCGGATAGGGAGATTGATGAGGATGAGATCAGGTATTCTCAGGATGACCATAGTTTTAGAGACAAGACAGAATTTGATGAGAACGATATAAAAAAGTTGGCCAGGCTTTTTGCTGAAAGGTTTGGAAGTTATTCTAGTCATTCCGGTTTTGATAATATAAAAGACCTCAGGGGTTTAATGAGCGATGAGATGAGGGATTGGGCTGATGACTTTTTGGAAGAGAGAATTGATGAAGAAGAGGAATATGATTATTACGGAGTGTCCACTAGAGCATTGGTGTCAAGAGTGGAAGAGTTTGACGAAAGCGCTGGTCAAGCCAAAGTTTTCCTAGATACCCAAAGGAACGAAAGAAAAGATAATCAAGAAAACACTTTTTCTCAGGCCATAGAAATTAGTCTTATTAAAAAGGGCGACACCTGGAAAGTTGATAGCGCTTATTGGCAATAGCGAAGTATTTTATGAAAAATTTGGATAAAAACAATTTTTTCCCTGCCTTATTTGTAGTGGTTTCTTTGTCGGGATTTCTGGTTTTTCTGGTTTTTCTGGTGGGAACTAAAAATTACTTAGAGGACGTATTTTTTTCCGGACAGGATCTTGACCAACTGACAGAGGAAGATTTGGATGAAGAGTCGGGGATAATAATTAGGGATAATCATCATAAAGATCCTTTTATAACAAGGAACCCTGTTTTGGATAAACAGATCTCAGAGCCTATTGTGACCGAGGAGTCGCTCGCTTACGGACCAAAGGATGCCCCGGTTACGATAGTCATGTTTTCTGACTTTAAATGTAAGCATTGTCAGGACCAAGAAGATCTGATCAGGAATCTGATAAGAGAGGAATACAAGGATGAGTTAAGGTTGATTTGGAAGGATTATCCGGTCAATAACAGAGAAGACCCTTCTTGGATGGCTTCCAAGGCGGCCCGTTGCGCTGACAGGCAGGGTTGTTTTTGGGATTATCATGACTTGCTTTACTCCAGGGACAAGGAGTTAAGTAAAAATTTATTTTTAGAGCTAGCTGTGGATTTGGGACTTGATTTTGATTCCTTTTTCGCTTGCCTTACCCGGGAGAATGCCATTGATACCAGAATCGAGTCCAATATTATAGAAGCCAATTTATTACAGATAATCGGCATCCCTTTTCTCTATATTAATGGACGGGGTGTTATGGGAAAAGTTGAAGAGGGAGATCTAAAAAAAATTATTGAGTTAGAATTGGATGACAAATAAATTCTCAAAGGAGAATAGAAATATCTATGTATGCGACAATTGTGACGCCCAGTTCCTTAAGTGGAACGGGCGTTGTTTGGAATGTGGAAAATGGGGGTCTTTAAAATCGGAATTCCAGGAGGATGTTTCTAGAAAAGAAGAGAAAAAAAAGGAGGTTCCGGCCGAAGTTCTGTCCTTGGTTGATCTGGATAACTCGGATCTGGTCAGGATTGAGACCGGTATAGGGGAGGTTGATCGAGTTTTGGGAGGCGGTGTAGTTTCCGGGTCCTTGCTCATCTTGAGTGGTGAGCCCGGAGTGGGCAAATCCACTTTGGTGGCCCAAATCGCTGACCGGGTCAGTCAAGGCAAGCCCGTTAAAAAGGTAGTCTATGTTAGCGGGGAGGAGTCTTTTTCCCAGGTTGGGGCCAGACTTAACAGGTTGAATTGCGGAGCTTCTGATATAAAATTTATTAGCGAGACTAATGTGGAAAAAATTTTGGCCGGAATAGAACAAATTCAACCGGATTTGGTAATAATTGATTCTATCCAAACTGTCTATACCCGTGATACCGCAAGTGATGCCGGAGGAGTTAATCAGATAAGGGCTTGCGCCACTAAATTTTTGGAAATGGCTAAAAAGGATAATATAGCTACTGTTCTGATCGGGCATATCACTAAGGATGGGCAGGTGGCCGGACCCAAGTCATTAGAGCATATTGTGGATACGGTTCTATCCTTGGAGGCGGGTCCTTCAAGTGATCATTTGATTCTAAGGGCGACTAAGAACAGGTTTGGATCTATTGATGAGATTGGTGTTTTTGAAATGAAGAGCTCCGGATTTCAAGAAGTGCCCAACCCCTCATCAGTCTTTCTGGAGTCGGATCGTCCTAATATTCCAGGCTCGGTAATAAGTTGTGTTTTGGAGGGAAAAAGGCCTTTTTTAGTTGATATTCAAGCTTTAGTGACCAAAACCGCTTTTGGCTATCCACAGAGGAGAGCTTCTGGCATAGATGTTAATAGATTACAAATTTTGGTAGCGGTTCTTAGTAAGAGGACTAAAATCAATTTGACCAATCAGGATATAGTTCTCAATGTGGTCGGAGGTTTAAGAATTAATGATACTTCTCTTGATTTGGCAATATGCGCCGCCATGATAACCTCTCTTCTTAACCAACCGATGAATAAGAAGACTATAGTTATGGGGGAAGTGGGCTTGGGCGGAGAAGTAAGGATGGTCTCTAGATTGGAAAGTAGATTAAAAGAGGCTGAGAACCTAGGTTTTGAAAAAGCTATTGTTCCTGATGGTCAATTAAAATCAAAAAAGATAGAACTCAATAAAGTATCCGAGGTCGGTGATATATTAAGATTATTCTAAATGAACCTCCTCACTTTCTCGCTTCATCTTTGCTTTTAAAATAGGATACTTTTCTAATTTAGGGTCAGAGGAGATTAAGGTTTCGGCTTCTCTTTGAGCCAATTTCATCAGCTCATAGTCCCATAAGGTGGCTATTTTTAGTTTGGGAAAACCTTTTTGACTTGTGCCATAGAGATCCCCAGAACCTCTTTGTTTCAGGTCTATTTTAGCCAAAGTAAAACCGTCATTGTATTTTTCTAAAGCCTTTAATCTTTCTTTGGTTTCTTCTTTTTCGTTTTCTGCTAGAAGAAAGCAATAAGATTGGTCTGCACCCCTGCCTACCCTTCCCCTGAATTGATGTAGTTGAGCTAGACCGAATCTGTCAGCCCCTTCAATAAGCATGATAGTGGCATTAGGAACGTCCACTCCGACCTCTACTACTGAGGTAGAGACCAGGATGTCATATTCATGCTCTAAGAAGTTTTTCATTACTTTTTCTTTATCCTTTGATTTCATCTTGCCATGTAAAATCCCTATTTTCTTATCAGGAAAAATGAAGGTTTTTAGTTTTTTGTATTCCTCTTTACTGGACTTTACTCCCAGGTCATCCGAAGGGTCTATTAAGGGGCAGATGACAAAAATCTGTCTTTTTTGCTCTATTTCTTTCTTGAGGAATTCATAGGTTTTTTTCCTTTCTTCCTCCGAAACGAGCTTGGTGATTACAGGTTTTCTCTGTGAGGGGAGTTCATCTATTAAAGAGACATCCAGATCTCCGAACAATATCAGGGCCAAGGAGCGAGGAATGGGTGTGGCTGTCATAGATAAAAAATGAGGAGCGGTTTTTTTATCTCCGGATTTTTCTATTAAGGCTTTTCTTTGTTTTACCCCAAACCGATGCTGCTCGTCTATAATGGCCAGGACCAGGTTGGAAAAAGAGATGTTTTCTTGTATTAGAGAGTGAGTTCCAATAATTATTTGGCAACCAGAGTTAATATGCTCTATTTGTTCTTTCTTTGTTTTTCCCCAACTGCTGTCTTTTGAATTCGTCTTTCTTTTAGTGCTGGTCAAAAGCCCTATAGAGATGGGCCAATCAAAAAACATTTTTGTTAAGGAATGAAAGTGTTGTTCAGCCAATATTTCGGTCGGGACCATTATTATGCTTTGATTAAGTCCTTTGTTCAAGGCGACGTTCAACATAGCCAGAGCTGCCACCAATGTCTTGCCACTCCCCACATCCCCTTCAAGAAGTCTAGCCATAGGTGTTTCTTTCTCCAGGTCTTGGAGTACCTCCCAGGCCGATCTTTTTTGGGCTTGAGTGGGGGTAAAACCCAGACCGGAAACAAAGGACCTTGTTTCCGGGCCTAAAAACTTTATTTTTTTAGCCTTAAGTTTTTTAGCCTCCTTTTTGATTATCTGAGATTTCAGTTGGAGCAGGAAAAGTTCATCAAAGGCCAATCTGTACCTAGCTTGTTCCAAGTTTTTCCATGAGGTAGGGAAGTGGATCTCTTGCAAGGCAAGAGAGAGATCTGGCAAGTCCAGTTTTTCTTTTATCCTTCCGGGAAGGTAGTCGGTTATATCTTGAGCTAGGGGAAGAATTTTTTTTATCAAAAAACGAATCTGTTTTTGACTCAGTTTTTCTGTTGAGGGGTAATTAGGTATCAATCCTCGGGTGTGGATCAATTTTTGGCCGGGTCGATATATTTTTTCATAAACCGGAGAGATCAGAGTAATCTCTCCTAGGTTGAGTTTGGCTTTACCGGAGAGAGAAACCCTGTCCCCAGGCTTTAAATTTCTGGTCAGAAAGGCTTGGTTGAACCAGATGCACTTGATCTCTCCACTGGAGTCACTGATCAGAGCTTGAGTGATATTGATTTTTTTGGCCTTACCTTTTTTGTTTTGGATTAGCTCCACAGATCCCTGGATATTGACATCTTGTCCGTCTTTTAGTTGAGCTATGGGAGTAGTGGAAGAAAAGTCCGTATATCTAAAAGGAAAATAAAATAAAGCATCTCTCGCTCTCTCTATGCCCAGTTTTTTGAATTTATCACCAGTGACCTTTCCGATCCGGTCAATTTTTTCTATAGAGATGTCTAGGTTCATTTTATATTTTTTAGATAAGAAACAGGTCGGGCTAGGTTCGCCATTTTTGATCGACAGAGTTTTTTTGTGCCCTCAAGAGGACTCGAACCTCTGACCTCCGGCTCCGCAAGCCGACGTTCTATCCGACTGAACTATGAGGGCTTATAGTCTTGATTGCAAGCTTCTTCAATATAAAAACAAAACTCCGAGAGGTCAATACCCAGGCTTTTTATTAGGGCTTATTGGAGCTTGAGACTTTTAGATAATTGTTCTGATAGAGGCGGATCAGTTCTTTCTCTGTCTTCTTCCAGGTACTGGGATAAGATCTCTTGGACTTTTAAGGGGTTAACATCTTCCAAGGGAAGACTGATCCTATGTTTAAAGAAGTTTTTGAACTCAAGGTATAGGGTTTTTAGGCCTTGTTTTGGTTTATACACCAAGGAGAAGTTCTTGAATTCGTCATAGTCATAAAAGTTATTACCCAGGAGCATTCCCTCATCAGTCAAAGAAACCTGTATTTTTTTATCTTTTTCTTTATCTGTTAGAATGAATATGGTAGCTGCCATTATTATGATAATGGCAAAGAGGAAGTTGGCTGTGAACAGGGCCCAGATCAAAGACAGGAAACCCAAAACACCGGCTACTATATACCACCTTCTGGACCTTAGGGAGTAGCTATATTCAGCAATTTCCCAACTCACAAGGACTTCTAACTCCTCTTCTGAGCCAGAATCATTTTTTTTATTTTCTTCTTCCATAGTTTGACACTGTTATTTTTATCTTATATATTTTAATTATATCAAAATAATAAACATAAAGAAAGGGTCTTGACCCTGGTTTTTTTAGAAATTGTTTTTACATCGTAGATTAAGCGCAAGGAGAGGTGCCGGAGCGGTCGAACGGGGCACCCTGCTAAGGTGTTGTACCTTCACGGGTACCGAGGGTTCGAATCCCTCCCTCTCCGCCAAATGTAACTCTTGTTGTTTTTTACATCCATTCATATTCGTCATATAGCTCTACTGCCTAGTTGACTTTTTAACCTTGCCTTTCATTTTGGATAACAAAATCATATCTTTGGCACAATCAAGCTTGTTTTGATTTTTATTCCCCGGCTATACTCAGGCCGATTATTTTTTTAGCACCGGATTTTTTCAACTCCCGAGCCGCTTCATTTAGGGTAGATCCGGTGGTAGCGACATCATCGATTAAAAGAATGTTTTTGTTCTTTATCTCTTCTCCTCCTTGCCAAGAAAAACAATTTTTTAAATTTTCTCGCCTTTTTCTCCTAGCTAACTTTACTTGGGGAGTCCTGTTTTTATTTCTTTTAAGTTGAGTATTCAGGGTCAAGTTAAGGTTTTTAGCCACTCGGTCAGCGATCATTTCCGCTTGATTGAAACCTCGCCAATTATATCTTTTCCAATAGAGAGGTATGGGTATAACCACAAAGTCTTTGTTTTTAATTTCAGTTTCTTTTTCAGCGTAGTTAATAAAAGAACTTAAAAAGTCTCCCAAATAGAGAGACAAATCCTTCAAAAATTTGTATTTTAAGAGTTTTATAGCCTGGCTGACATTTTCTTGTTTGTAGTCCGCGGCCACCATCATCTCGTCCAGGATATACTTTTTTTGACACCTGGAACACAGACTGGAGAGAATGTTGTGTCTTTGGCAGCCCAGGCACTTGGCATGATATTTAAATTTTAGACCGGAAAAACAAGATTCGCAGACCAACACCCCCTCGGCCTGACAATAAATGCATTCTATAGGGAAAAGGAAGTCTAAAACGTATTTGTTCAAAAAGGCGACCGTTCTCTTTCTAAGCATTTTTACTACAAGTCTATTTTGTGTATTCTTTCGGTTTGAGCGTCTGTAAAGAATAGTGTGCTACCATCTTCTGAGACCTGAATATCTGATATATTGAAGTCTTGATCGGGCGTGGCTACCAGTTGTTTACTCCCTGTTTCCAGGTTGACTTTATATAACTGGTCGGTTGTATCTTGAGCCATTTCCGGAAAAACCCCCGCTCCCTCAGGCATTTCTTCGGGCACTCCACAATAGACTTCATTATTGGAGGAGAAGGCGCATTTGTCACTCCAGGTGTTTAGGCCCAGGCTTTTTCTGTTGTCTCCGATACTATCACCATAGGCATCGGTGACCCATAATTGGGGCTTCATATCATTAGCACTTGAATAGACGCTGTACATGAGCTTGTCACCCTCACTGGACCACAGGGGTCGGAAATCTCTTCCCTCCACAGTAATTGATTTAAAGTTCTCACCTTCTCTGCCCAGGAAGAAAACCTCTTGTCTATCAAACCCCTTTCCCTCTACATACATTCCGATTATTTGGTGATTAGGAGACCAAGAGGGGTGAACCATATCGTCATTTTTACCTATTTTCTCTATCGGGACTATTCTTCCTCCTTCTGTTTCAGATATGGCCAACCAACGATTATCCGGATCCATACCCATGCTTTTCATAACTATTCTGTCACTGGTAGGTGAAAAATCAAAATCTTCCCAATGGCCCGGGAGTCTGATGGCTCTATCGGCATCAAAGTCATACATGACCTTGGATCCATCATAGGATTCAAGGACCGCCTTGCTTTTATTGGGAGCCCAGGTTACCTCCTTCATGTTCTCGAAGACCTTGTCAGACATAGCCTCCAGGTTCCCATATCTATCTATCCTATAAAATTTTCCATCATTTTTATTGTAATATTGTATCCTGTTACCATCAGGGGATAGGGTGGCTGCCATAGAGGGGGTATCGTTTAGAGTTTCAGTTCTGGTTACCCCACCCCGGGCTCTATCATCCACCTCTTCTTCAAGATCTTCCTCGTCATAGGCAGGTGGCAGGGGTTCTCCGGTTTCAGGATCATAGCCTTCCGGCCAATCTCCTTCCCCGGCTTCCGGGAAACCGGTCTCTTCTCCAAAGGGATCTTCTTCTGGTGGTAATTCTTCAGGGGCTTGGTAGAAGAACAAAAAATAGAGTAGATACCCGATTAGGCCGGCTGCTATCAGAATTCCCATTCCCAGAAAAACCTTTTTGTATTTAAAGAGAAAGTTCATATTTTTTTATTTTTAAAAATAATTGGAAGTAATTTGCTTTTATGTTATAATTGTGGATAAGGTTAAAATATAGTATAATTAAATTAATTGAATTTTCCTATCTAATTCAGATTTTATCATAATCTGGAAAAATTAACAATTCACATTAATTACTTTTTTAAATTTTAATTCTATGGGTTTATTTTCTTCCGGCGGCGGTTACGTGGGTCTGGATATAGGGTCTTCCTCCTTGAAATTGGTTGAATTATCCAAGAAGGGGAAGGATATTTATTTAGAAAACTACATCTTTAGCGAGAACAAGAAAGTGGATATGAGTCAACAAGTTGACAGTAGTAAAAAAAAGTATTTGGCTGCTTTGATCGACAAGATGTGGAGAGAGGGAGGTATGAGCGGCAAGGGCAAAAACATAGTATCCACCTTACCCACCTCTTCGGTCTTTTCCTCTGTTATAAATTTGTCCAATGTGGACAAAAGCGAAATTGATTCAACCGTCAACTCCGAGGCAAAAAAGATTATTCCCGCCTCCTTGGAGGAGATGGTTTTGGACTGGAAAGTTATCAAGGAAGATAAAGAGAAAAAGAATGTCAAGATATTTTTGACCGCTTCACCTAAGAAGTTAATCAAAAAATATGTTGATATTTTCAAGATGACCCAGCTTAGCCTATTGAGTTTGGAAACAGAGGTTTTTTCTTTGATCAGAGCCTTGGGAATAAAAGAGGAATCAAACCTGATGATCGTAGAGATAGGCACACTCAATACCGACATTTCAATCATTAAAGATAAGATTCCGGTCCTGAATCGCAGTATAGATACCGGCGGTTATTCAATAACTAAGACCATAAGTAGCAGTTTGAATATTAGTTTGGAAAGGGCGGAGCAGTTCAAAAAGGATATGGGAGTGTCTTCGGTCAAGTCCAGTAGTGATGACGTCATCCCCAAAACCATTATTAAGACGGTCAACCCCATAATCGATGAGGTCAGATATATGATCAATCTTTTTGAGAACAAGGGAGCAGATAAGGTGGAGACAGTTGTGCTTACCGGAGGGTCTGCTTTTTTGCCGAGTTTGACCGAGTATCTGTCCAAGACTTTGGACAGAAACGTGGTGGTGGGTGATCCTTGGTATAATATCTTAACTCCGAAAGACATTGACCCGGTCCTCTCCGAGGTCGGCCCCAAGCTAGCCGTGGCCATTGGCGCGGCCATGAGAGAAATAGAATAATTATATTATTATATATTATTTATGGCTAAAATATTTGATAAAAAAAACCCTTCTTTGCCAGACAGTACCAAAGAAAAAGGAAAGAAAAAGGCCCAGCAATACAAGGGCAATGATTCCAATGATGACCTGAAACTGGATTTGATCAAGGACGAAATAGTTAAGTATTTTAATTGGAAGAAGAATGTTGTGGTTTTGATTTTGTGCATATGTGTCACCACAGCACTGATCAGTGCTGCTTATTGGGGTATTGCCTGGTGGGGTGCGGAAGAGCAGAAGAAGCAATTGGATGAAGTGGTGGACACCGAGGAGATCAGCGACCTTAATCAAAAAATATCCGAATCCAAAAAAGAAGTAGATGATATAAGGTATTTTGAAGAGAGGATGCTTAGGGCAAGTGATGTCTTGTCTTCCCATGTCTATTGGACCAATTTTTTTGACTTTTTAGAAAAAAACACTCTTTCCCAAATAAGTTATAGTAATTTCTCCGGTGGAATTGATGGAAACTATACTTTGAACGCCAGCGCTCAAGAGTATTCCGCGATCGACGCCCAGGTGAAAAAGCTTTTGGAGAGCGACTATGTTCAAAGCGCCAGGGTGAGATCGGCCTCCTCCAGGGGGACCGAAGACGGGGGAGCTATTTCTTTTTCTTTAAGCCTGAGAATACATCCTAGTATTTTTACTAACTATGAGAAGTAATAAATATGTTTAAATTAAATTTCAAAGACTTTCAAGAAAAACTAGGGGACCATGTTGAGAAGAATAAAAAAAGGCTCAAAAAGGTCAATATTTTCTTGATCAGGTATTTTAAGGTTTTTGTTTTTTTGGTCGTTCTATTTATGTTAGCCGTAGGATCATTGTTCCTCTTGTTGCCTAAATACAATGAGGTCAAGTTTTTGTTGAAAACTTCTAAAGAAGAACAGTTCGAATTCATTTTAAGCAGAGAAGAAAGACTTGAGGAGCTACAGTCGGTTATTTCTTCTTTTGAAAGGATTTCAGAAAGAGATAGAGAAAGGGTTAAATTAATGATTCCGGAGAGACAGAATGAAGAAGAGCTTTTTACCGAGATCAGTAGCTTGGTCAGGGATAATAATCTGAATTTAATCAATATGGGTGTCTCCATCCAGGAAAGGGATGAGGAAGAGGAGAGAAGAGGGGTTGATGCTTTGATCGCCAGCCGGGAAAGTTCGGACGAGGATGAAGAGGAGGAAGATTATGACAGATCCCTGCCCAGCGGAGTTGAAAGGATTAGAGTGGAGATGACGGTTTTTGGTACCGACTACGGAGCTTTAAAATCATTATTGAACAGCCTTGAGACCAATTTGACATTAATGGATGTGGTTAGTATAGATTTTTCTCCCAGAGGCAATTCTACCAATTTGACTTTAGATACTTATAAATTAAGTAAATAGTTTAAGACTATGTTTAAAATAGAGAGTCTAAAAGAGGTTATCTTTCTTTTGTTAACAATTTTACTCCTGGCAGGGGTCATCTTTCTTTTTGTCTACATAATCAGAAGTGAGGACGGTGAAATGGATATGATCGAATTTTTGTCTTCTCTGAGAAGCGAGACCCAGACTGAGCAAGTAGAAAAGGATCTTGATAAAAGCTTGTTAGAAGAAGAAAAGTTCTTGGAACTTGAAGAGAATCCCGCTCCCCACCAGGGCTTTGATTCAGGTACTAGAAACCCTTTTTAACCTCGGATTTGATTAATTAAATTGATTAGATTATGAATAGTGCGGACCAGAAAACATTAAAGTTGTTACAAAAAAAGAAACTGTTAAAAAAAGATCAGGCTGATGATTTCGCCGAGAAGCTCGAGGTGAAAAATATAAGTCTGGAAGAGTTGTTGAACAAAGAGGGTTCTCTGGATCCGGAAAAGGCGATAGAGGTGAAAGCGGAAGTGGTGAACATGCCCTACAAAAGCTTAATAGATCAAAAGGCTGACCTAGAGAGCTTGAAAATAATTCCTGTTCAAGTGGCTGAGAATTACAAGGTTGTTTGCTTCAATCAAGTAAAAGATGAATTGCATTTGGGCATTGTGGATCCTTATAACACCAAGGCTATAGAGGCTATAAACTTTTTAGCCCAAAGAGAGGATTTGCGACCCAAGTTCTATTTGATCTCAGAAGAGAGTTTTAGTCAGCATTACAAGCAATATCAAAACTTAAAAGAAGAGGTATCTTCGGCCTTGAAGGAGAAATTTGAAAAAGAACAAGAAGATGAGAAGCTGGAAAGGGCTACCTTGTCGGAGATGGAAGAGGAGCAAAGCGGTGATATGAGTGATGAAGAGGGTCTTGAGGGGGCCCCGGTGGCCAAAATGGTCTCTGTTATTATTAAGCACGCAGTGGAGGGAAATGCCAGTGATATTCATATCGAACCCCTGGAGGGGGAAAGTCGGGTTAGATACAGGATTGATGGAGTTTTACAAACTTCCCTAACCCTGCCCAAGAATGTTCATGATTCTCTTATCGGCAGGATTAAAGTTTTGTCAAAACTTAAGATAGACGAGACCAGAGTTCCTCAGGACGGGAGAATAAGGTTGAGGATAAATAAAAAAAGAATCGATTTTCGTGTCTCTGTAATGCCTATGACCAACGCTGAGAAAGTGGTGATGAGGATTCTGGATTTAAGCAAAGGAGTTCCGGCTTTGGAGGAGCTGGGCCATGATTCCAGATCGCTCAAGATAATCAAAGAGAACATAAAAAAGACATTTGGGATGTTTCTGATATCCGGTCCGACCGGATCCGGTAAATCGACCACCCTGGCTTCAGCCTTAAGTATTTTAAACAAACAGGATGTCAATATATCCACCCTGGAAGACCCTATTGAGTATTACATTCAAGGGATCAACCAATCCCAGGTAAAGCCAGAGATAGATTACACCTTTGCCTCGGGTCTAAGATCTCTTCTAAGGCAAGATCCTGATATTTTAATGGTGGGAGAGATTAGGGATGTGGAGACCGCCGGTCTGTGTATTCATTCCGGTTTGACCGGACATCTGGTTTTGTCAACTTTGCACACCAACAATGCCATTGATGTTATACCTCGACTCTTTGATATGGAAGTAGAGCCTTACTTATTGGGATCTACCTTGAATGCCGTGGTTTCCCAGAGATTGGTGAGAAAGATTTGTCCTAAGTGTAAAAAAGGAACCAAGATGGTTAAGGAGTTCCAGGAAGGTGTAATGAAGGAGATGGAGGACGCCCCTGTAAGCGCCCTTAAGAGGAGAATAGAAAACTATAAAGAAGGTGACGACTTGACTCGGTTTCCTTTCTATAAAGGTGAAGGATGCGCTCATTGCGGGGGTAGCGGTTACAAAGGTAGGATAGCTATTGTTGAGATTATAGATATTACTAAAAACCTACAAAAAAAGATGATGCAGAAAGATAGGCGATTAACCCTGGAAGATGTTAAAAAGGATCAAGAATTCGTTAGCATGAAACAAGACGGGATCATAAAATCCATCCAAGGAACCACTACTATTGAGGAGGTTCTAAGGGTGATAGAGGATTAACGAGACTGGTTGCATTTTTAAAACATTAGGTTTATTATTTAAGATATAAATGTTTAATTACAAATTAAATAGATAATTTTATGGCTGAAAGACAAATAAAAATTTTGTTGGTAGAAGATGATTCTTTTTTGTTAAGCATGTACTCTACTAAATTTGAATTGGAAAACTTCGAGGTGTTGATAGCCGAGGACGGAGAAAAGGGTTGGAAGTTTGCGCAGAGTGAAGATCCGGATATAATTTTACTAGATATCAAATTGCCCAAGATGGACGGTTTTGAAGTTCTGAAAAGATTGAAAGAAGACAAGGGGACCGCTGATATTCCGGTTATTCTATTAACCAATTTAAGCCAAAGAGAGGACAGAAACAAGGGTCTGGAAATGGGGGCTGATGATTATCTGGTCAAGGCTCATTTTATGCCCTCTGAGGTGGTCAGTAAAATAAAGGAATTGATTAAAAAAGGCTAAATAAGGTGTTTTTAATTTTTGTTTATGGAGATGGCCTCTATTTTTTTAAATAAGGTTTTAAGCGAGGTGGCTGGCAAACAAGCTGCCGGAGTTCATTTGGCTGTAGGAAGTGTGCCCTTGGCCAGAGAGGGTGACAGGCTTTTGCCTATAGCTGACGAGGACGTGATAACCGAAAAGAAGATCAAAGATATTTTGGACAGTTTTTTGAGTCAAGAGGAATTACAAGAATTGAAAGAAAAAAAGGAATTGTTGGTAGTAAAGAATTTTTTCGACAAATTTCGATTCAGAGTGAATATTTTTTATCAAAAAGGAGTCCCTTCTTTGGCTTTTCACTATATTTCCGAGAATATAATTGATTGGGACAAAATACAATTTTCCGAAATCTCTAAGCAGGTCATCAGTTTTAGCGCCGGTCTAGTTATAGTCACCGGACCCAACAACTCTGGAAAGAGTTCTACAGCCGCTAGCATGATAGAAAAAATAAACAAAGAAGAGAGTAGGTATATAGTAACCCTGGAGAGCTTGGTAGAGAGAAGATTTGTTAACAAAAAAAGCATTATCAACCAGAGACAGGTAGGAAGAGATGTCAGTTCTTACAAGGACGGTCTGTTGAATTGTTTGGAGGAGGATGTGGATGTGGTCCTTATTGCGGGAATAAAGGAGGAGTTTGAGTCCAACCTTCATTTAATTCTTGATCTGGCTGCTGGAAACTGTTTGGTAATTCTGGAAATGGACACCAAGAATTCGGTTCGAACCATCGAAAAAATTCTTAACATCATGCAAAAAGAGAAGTCAATAGAATCTTCTTGTTACATGTTAGCCGACACCTTGTTAGCTATTTTCGCTCAAAAGCTCATTCCCAATAAGGAAGAGGGATTGTCTTTGGCAGCCGAGGTTTTGCTTGTTAATTCTTCTATAAAATCCTTAATTCGAGATAACAAGATTTATCAATTGGAAAGCATGATGCAGAATTTTACAGATGAAGGAATGATCAGCATCACTAAATCCATCCGAAATTTAGTTGACCAAGGCTTAGTTAACCCAGAGGAGGTTGAAAAATTGAACTTGGACATTGATGTATAATTAACATTATTGACATTTTAATATGCCGATTTTTAGATTCAAAGCCATAAGTAGCGAAGGGAAAAGGGTTCAGGATTTAATGGAATCTCACAACGAGAGGGTGGCTGAGGAAAAACTTAAAAGAAGAGGGTTTAGAAAAATCTCTCTTGAAGACAAAACCGACAGTTTAGAGCTTAAAATTTTAACCTTTTTAAATAAGATCAAGTCCAAGGATCTGGTTGCTTTTTCTAGGCAGTTTGCCGTCATGATATCAGCCAACTTGCCCCTGGTTCAGTCTTTGCGGGTGGTGGCTGAGCAGAATAAAAACATTTCTTTAAAAATAGTTCTTTCACATATTTCTCAGGAGGTTGACGGGGGGGCTAGACTGTCCGATGCTTTGGCCAAACGGCCGCACATCTTTTCTAATTTTTATGTTAGCATCGTGCGTTCCGGAGAAACTTCTGGTAAGCTGGACGAGGTTTTAACTTACTTGGCTGATGAAATGGAGAGAAATTACGATATGACCAGTAAGATCAAGGGGGCTATGATTTACCCGGTTATCGTTTTCTTGGGCTTGATAGGTATCGGGATTTTTATGATGATTTTTATAGTCCCGAGAATCACCGAGGTTTTATTACAGACCGGAGCGGAGCTACCCCTGGCGACCCGGATGGTGATCGGTATATCCGATTTTTTGACTGTTTTTTGGTGGGTTCTTTTGCTTATTCTTTTGGGCCTTGTTTTTTCTTTCAGGTCAGCCAAAAAAACAAGCCTAGGTCAATTCTATTTAGATAGCATAAAGTTAAAATTGCCTGTCTTTGGAAAAATGTATAAATATATATACATTACTCACTTTTCCAGATCAATGGCCACCCTGATTTCGGGCGGAGTACAGGTCACTACCAGTTTAGGGGTAGTCAAAGGTATTATTAATAACAAGATTTATCAGGATTTGATAGAGGAGGCTGAGAAAAGGGTTAGAGAAGGAAGCACCATATCTTCGGTTTTTATGAAAAGTGATGATGTTCCAAAAATGGTGTCCCAGATGATCAGTGTTGGAGAGAAGACAGGTAAGTTGGACATGGTTTTGGATAGAGTGAGCAAGTTCTATGAAAGGGAGTTATACAACATAACCAATAATTTGATGGTCCTTTTAGAGCCGTTTATTGTGATTGTTATGGGTGTGGGCGTAGGAGTGGTCATGGCTGCTATAATCCTGCCCATGTATAATGTGGCACAACATTTCTAGTTTAATAGCTTAGAGTTGT
>CAZWNU010000011.1:0-31693 GCA_964635515.1 uncultured Gammaproteobacteria bacterium | reverse complement strand
ATTATGCCACTACTTTTTTTAGTTTTCCACCACACTAATTATTATAGAGCCCACATTTTGTTGACCTTTTTTGCATATTTGCTATAATTATCCACAACAAGTTAAAAGGTTGTTTTTATGACTATAATTAAGACATTACAAAAGACCGCTTATTTCTATTTTTGGTTTTTCTTCGGCTCCTTAAGGAGAGCGGTGTTTTGTGGTGTTTTAACTAAGTAATCAAGCTAAAACACTAGGGAAAACATTAAATCGGTCTCCTTATTTAAGAGGAGGCCGATTTTTTTTGTGATAATCGTTCTTTTAAAAAAGCAAAAACAACAAGGGATGAATAACAAAGAAAGGAGGTGTTTCTATGCCTATGTGTTTAGCAGTTTATTGGGAAGAAGGATACGGCCCTGATGAAGTTAAAAAGAATTTGGAGAGAGTTTTTCCTGGAGCTGTCTTTCTGCCGGAGAGGTCAAGGTTGGCTTTAGAGCTTTCTACCAGCAAAGTTCCGGCTTTAGTCAGAGAGGAGATTCAAGAGGTTGAGGGTGTTGTCCGAGTAGATTGGCTTGAATAAATTTTTTTAAGGAGAAAGGAGCTTGGTCATGCAACTAGGCAAACAAATCAGGATGGAAAGGATTTTTAACCGTGATTCCAGGAGAACCATAATTGTTCCTCTTGATCATGGGGTTACAGTTGGTCCGGTTGCCGGGATAGAGTCTATGAGAGAGACGGTTTCCCGGGTGGCTCAAGGCGGGGCCAATGCGGTCCTTATGCACAAGGGATTGGTCAGCGCGGGGCATCGGGGCCAAGGAAGGGATTTGGGCTTAATTGTCCACCTCTCTGCCAGCACCACTCATTCTCCCTCCCCCAACTTTAAGGCCTTAGTCGGCACTGTCGAGGATGCCATTAGGCTTGGAGCGGATGCGGTAAGTCTCCATGTTAATCTGGGTGATGACAGAGAAAAGGAGATGCTTTCCGATCTGGGCAAGATAACCTCTTCAGCCAAAGATTGGGGTATGCCCGTTTTGGCCATGGTTTACGGTCGTGGACCGGGCATGCGTGAGTATGATCCGAAGGTAGTGGCTCACTGCGCCCGCTTGGGTGAAGAATTGGGAGCGGATCTGGTAAAGGTAAACTATACCGGCGACCAAGAGAGCTTTTCTCGAGTGGTCAATTCTTGTTCTATTCCGGTAGTAATTGCCGGAGGGGAGAAAATGAACACCAGAAAGGAATTGCTCAAGGTCGTATCCGACTCCTTAGCTGCCGGAGGGGCGGGCCTATCCATTGGTCGCAACGTTTTCCAGGATGAAGACCCGGTTGATCTGCTACAAAAATTGGACGAGATTGTTCATCAGGAAAAAGACTGGCAGGACCTTGTTGATGTTAAAAGGGTTCAAGTTGCCTAAACGTTTTTACTGATTTGAATCCTAAAAGGGGGAAGGTTTTTTCTTTCCCCCTCTTTTCACTAGTAACTTTTTAATATAGTAATTCAATTTTGCAATTTTTTTGATAATTTTTTAAGATTAAAATAAATTCTAACTTATGAGTAATAAAAAAAGAACCATTATCGGAGTATCCGGCAGTAAGGGCAGTTTTTCTGAAGAAGCTGCTCGGTATTATTGCGAGTCCGATAATTTAGAAGGAGACCTGAGATATTTGATCTCGGCTGAGAATACCCTAAAGGCTCTGGATGAGAAGGAAATTGAGAGAGCTGTTTTTCCGATAGAAAATTCTAATGGCGGTTTGGTTTATGAAGCGGTGCAGGCTATGAGTCGTTATATCTTCAAAATCGAAAAGATTTTTGAAGTAGATATTAAACATTGCTTGTTGGTAGGCCCAGGGGTCAACTCCTCTCAGATAAAAAAGATCGTTTCTCACCAACAAGCCCTTCGTCAGTGTCGTATGTATTTAAGAAGAAAATGGCCGGATGTTGATTTGCAAGAGTATTCTGATACAGCCGAAGCTGCTAAAGACTTAAATCAGGGATTGTTGCCACAGAGTTCCGCTGTTATCGCCCCTCAGGTTTGCGCCAAACTTTATGAATTAGAAATATTAGAGGAGGGAGTTCAAGATTTAAAATTTAATTTTACCAGTTTTGTAGTAGCCACAAAATAATTTTATGAAAAAGAGGGCAAAAAAGAAAATAGCTATTATCGGATGTGGAAGGTTTGGCTTTCTTTTAACTCAGATTCTTAAGGAATATGGTGAGATATTTGTGATTGATAAAAAGAAGGTTAAAAAAGATTTGAACCAAATAGATCATTCCGGACTTTCGGATATGGATTGGGTGATTTTTGCCGTTCCCATATCCGGGATGGAGGAAGCTGTTTTGGAAAGTCTTGAATTCTTAAAACCTAAAACCCTGGTCATGGATGTTTGTTCAGTCAAGACATACCCCCTTGAGATATTCAAGAAACACCTTCCTTCCTCGATAGAGGTTTTGGGTACCCATCCCATGTTCGGCCCTGATAGTGCCAAATACGGCCTAGAGGGGTTGCAATTAATTCTTACACCCCAAAGAATATCCCCTGCTTCTTTAAGTGAAGTAAAGGAGATTTTTTCCGAATTGGAGTTATCCCTGTTGGAGATGACCCCTGAGGAGCATGATCGACAAATAGCGAAGAGTTTAACTCTGGTTCATTATTTGGGAAGAGCTTTGAGTAAGATGGATTTAAGAGGATTGAGAGTGACCACTTTGGGTCTGGAAAGATTGATGGCCATTGATGAGACAGTCAGTAATGATTCTTGGCAGCTTTTTTTTGACATGAATCATTACAATCCTTATACTGAACAGGTCAGACAGAATTTAAGAGATATTTTGGAGGATTTGGAAAATAAAATAAAAAAGGAGGAGAAATGAAAAAGCAAAGAAAAGACAAATCTCTTACTTCGTTCTTTTTAAAAATTCAAGAACAAGAAAGACAAGGAGAAATTGTGAAGCTTCATGTTGGTGACCCTCAGATTCCCACCCCTCCGGGTATACAGGAGGCCGGGATTCGAGCAATCAAGGAAGAGATGACCCATTATGTCTCTCCTTTCGGAAGTGAAGAGCTGAGAAAACTCATAGCTTCTCGGTACCCTCATGCTGAGCCTGATAATGTCCTGGTTTCTTCGGGTGGAAGGCTCATTCTGAACGGCATCTTTAGGACTTTTTTAAACCCAGGAGACAAGGTCATGATTCCAGCACCTTATTACCCTTCCTTTAAGGAGATTGTTTCTTATTTCGGCGGGACTCCGGTTTTTATCGATACTTCCGCTGATGATTTTTCCTTGACTGAGAAGTCGGTTGAAGAGGCGATAAAACTGGAAGGGGTTCCTAGTTTTCTGATCATTAATTCTCCTAATAATCCCACCGGAGCGATTTACTCCGAGTCTGAGTTGAAGAAATTGGTCGAGATGAGTCGATATCATGGCTTCTCTATCGTTTTTGACGAGTGTTACGGATCATTTTCTTCCCAGGAATTCAACTTTCAAGAAATCTGCCCCGAGGCTATAATGGTCAATTCTTTTTCCAAGACTTATGCCATGTCTGGTTGGAGAGTTGGCTGGGTTGTAGCTCCCCGGAAAGACATTGTTCAACTGAAGGATTTTTTCCAGGTTGTTGTCGGCAGTCTCTGTTCAATTTCTCAGGAAGCGGCTCTGGAGGCTTTGAAGGGAGGGGAGGGGATAGAAGATTTTTCCCAACAAAGGAAAATTGTCTTTGACTTTCTGGGTGATTTGGGTATTTCCTACCCTCTCCGTCCGGGATCTTTTTATGTTTTTCCTGATTTTTCGAAGTTTTTTAGCTCTGAGATCCAGGACAGTTTCGATCTGGCTGACTATCTGCTGGATCAGGCTCGGGTGGCACTGACCCCGGGAGAGGTCTTTGGGGATTATCCGGCTCACATGCGCTTGGCTTACTGTCTTGAGGAAAGGCTCTTGGCTGAGGGACTGGAAAGGATCAAAAAACTACTTCTTTAGGACCCGGAAAAGGGGTGAAAAAAGTTTTCACCCCTTTTTAAATAATCTTTTTAAAGGCGGAAGTCGAGAAGTCCAGGTTATTGTTCTTCATTTGAATCGTTTTTCAGCCTCTTTTGTGGTAGCCTTGATTTTTGTCTCTTTTTTTGCTATAATCTTAATAATTGGCAAAGCGGTTTGGCAATAGTTGTTTAATTATTCCAACTTTAAATAATATTAGTTAAGTTTTGCCTTGTTCAATTAGGTAGGTGTATTAATATGTCTAAAAAATTTTTTTATTTTGCTTTTGATCTGGTGAAGATAGTGGTGATATCTTTAGCTATTATTATTCCGGTAAGATACTTCTTGATACAACCGTTTTATGTTCAAGGCTCTTCCATGGAACCCAACTTTAAAAATAGCGAGTATCTAATAATTGACGAGATAAGTTACAACTTTAATGACCCTAGGAGAGGTGATGTGGTTGTTTTTGAGTATCCACAAAACCCTAGAGAATATTTTATTAAAAGGATTGTGGCTCTTCCTGGCGAAAGGATTGAGTTCAGGGACGGAGATATCTATATCTATAATAATATTTATGAACACGGAGTGAGGTTGGTGGAAGATTATCTTTCCGAGGACTTGGAAACATTTCATGGAAGCAAGGACAATGAGATAATAAAATTGGGCCAAGAGGAGTATTACGTATTAGGGGACAAAAGGAACTCTTCCAGAGATTCAAGGACTTTCGGCCCGATAGAGGAGGATGAGATAATTGGCAAGGTTTTGTTTCGGGGTTGGCCGATAAATAGAATTCAGTTTTTTAATTCCATAGAATATCAATTAAACGAATAAACAAAATAATTCTTTACAACATGGCGTACAAGCAAAAGAAGGATAGTGATAATTATCCAAAGTTGAGTAAAAAACAAAGAGACAAAAGAGTCGCCCGTCTTAGGGGGATGAAGGATATAGTTTTTGATGAATACAAGTATTGGGATCTGGCGATTCAAAAGGCGCATGACTTGGCCAGATCCTTTGATTTTAAAAGAATAGACACTCCGATACTGGAGAAGGCAGAGCTTTACAAAAAATCTTCCGGGGAAGAGACCGATGTGGTTTCTAAGGAGATGTATGAATTTGTAGATAAAAATGGAGAGAAAGTGGCTTTAAGGCCCGAGGCTACACCGGGTCTGGTCAGATCCTATATAGAAAACGGGATGTTTAACCAACCTCAGCCGGTAAAAATGTTTTGGCTGGGGCCTATCTTCAGGCATGAAAAACCTCAGTCCGGAAGATACCGCCAATCTCATCAATTTGACCTGGAGATCTTTGGGGAGGAAAGCCCCATGGCGGATTTTTTGATTATTTTAATCGCCTATGACTTCTTTAAAGAGTTACAGATAGATATTCAGGTTCAGATCAACAGTATCGGTTGTTCCGATTGCAAGCAGGGCTACTTGGAAGAACTGAAAAAGTTTTTCAAAAAGAAGAAAAATCAGATTTGCGCCGATTGTAAAAGAAGACTGACTAAAAGCCCATTGCTATTGTTGGATTGTAAAAATGAAAAATGCCAGGAATTAAATGAAGAAGCTCCACCAATAGTTGACTATTTGTGCGAATCCTGCCAAGATAAGTTTACTAAAATTTTAGAGTATTTGGATGAGCTTGATATTCCCTATAACCTGAATCCTCATCTGGTCCGGGGTCTGGACTATTACACCGGTCCGGTATTTGAATTTTGGCCGGTTGATGAGAAGGGAGATGTGTTGTGGGATTCCTTTGCCCTAGGAGGGGGAGGAAGGTATGATAACTTGGTTGAGTTTATGGGAGGCAGGCCAGCACCTGCTTGCGGCATGGGGATCGGACTAGAAAGAGCCATAATGCGAATAAAAGAAAACAATATTCCGATATATGATCTAGAAGAGGATGTGATCTTCATGGCCCAGTTGGGGGATCAAGCCAGGAGAAAGATGGTATCTTTATTCGAAGAGATGAGAAGGGCCGGTTACAGGGTAAAACAATCTTTTACCAAAGATAGTTTAAAGGACCAGCTAGAGATCGCCAATAATTTGAATGCGAAAATAAGTTTGATCCTGGGCCAAAAGGAGGTAAATGATAATACCATTCTCCTAAGAGACATGGAGTCTGGAAATCAAGAAGTCGTTGATTACAAAAAGATCAGATCAGAAGTTGATAAGAGAATAAATAATGATAATTATTAATGGCATATAATTAATTTATATGCCCAAGAAAGGAGGTGGCATCTTATGGCTGAAATAAAGAGAAAGGATGGTGAAAGTTTTGAAGGTTTTCTTAGAAGGTTCAAGTTGTATCTCCAGAACAGCAAGAAGCTTAACAAAGCTAAGGAGAAAAAGTATCTGGCTGACAAAGAGAACAAGAGACAGAGAAAGCAAAGAGCTTTGGTGGGTAAACAGATCAGGGAGAAAAAAGAATACCTTAAAAAGATCGGAAAGCTGCCCGAAGATGAAAGATAACCACTCACAAAACATAAAGACCCCGCCTTATAGTGCGGGGTCTTTATATTCTCGGAATAAATTTTTTCAGTCCCCCAAACCCTGACTTATTAGAGTTCTGCTTGATTTTTTCTTTGGCTCTTTTGGTTTTAACGAATTTTATCCAAGCCGGATTGGGTCCTTGTCTGTTTTTCTCCGTCTTGATTTCTACCAGATCCCCGTTTTTTAATTCATGATCCATACTAGAGATCTTCTCATTGACTATGGCGACCGAGGCTTTGTTGCCGATATCGGTATGGACCGCATAGGCGAAATCTATAGGAGTGGACCCTTCGGGTAACTCAAAAACATCTCCCTTGGGAGAGAAAACAAATATACGATTTTTAAAAACATCCAACTTTATTTTATTAATAAATTCGTCTGAATTCTCTATGTCTTTTTGCATTTCCAAGATTTCCTTGACCCATTGGGGTTGTTTTTTTTCGCCTTGATCCTTTATCTTATAGTGCCAATGAGCGGCAATACCGAATTTGGCCTCATCATCCATCTCTTTGGTCCTTATTTGGAATTCGGTTATTTTTCCTTCCGGTCCCAAAACCTTGGTATGGAGACTGCGATACCCATTAGGCTTAGGGGCGGAGATATAGTCCTTGAAATGGCCTGGTTTAGGTTTCCAGATATCATGAATTATTCCCAGGATCCTGTAACAGTCAGAAATACTGTCTGTTACTATTCTTAGAGCGAAAACGTCATGAATTTCATCAAACTCTCTATCCTTGTTCATCATTTTCTTGTAGATACTATACAGGTGTTTCATCCTTCCGCTTATTTTGTAGTTTATTCCTTCCTGGTTTAAAATTTGTTTTAATCTGTTTTTTACTTTCTGGATATATCTTTGTCTCTCTACCTTTCTCTCCACTTCGTACTTGTACTCTATTTTAATGTATTCTTCCGGATATAGATATTTAAAGCTCATATCTTCCATCTGCCATTTCAGCCTCTCAATTCCCAATAGGCCGGCTATGGGGGTGTAGATCTCCAGGGTCTCTTTGGCGATGCGTTGTTGTTTGTCCGGGGGAAGAGAGTCCAGAGTCCTTAAATTATGAAGACGGTCACTGAATTTGATCAGAATAACTCTAAGATCTCGTGCTATGGACAAGAACATTTTTCTAAGATCTTCTTTGTATCTTTCTATCCCTCTATATTTTAACTTGCTTAGTTTAGCCACCCCCTCTATTAAAGAGGCCACTTCTGTCCCAAAGTTTTTTTCGATTTCTTCTATTTTGTGTTCGCTTTCCTCAGGAATTTCATGCAAGAGACCGGCCAGAACAGTATTAAAATCAGCTTTGATCTGAGCCAGAACAAAAGCTGTGTGGAGACAGTGTTCTATATAGGGGTCTCCGTTTTTGCGAAATTTTTCTCGGTGGGCTTCTTCTGCAAAATCATAAGCCAACCTTAGAAGCTCAATATCCGCTTCCGGATTATTCTCCAAGACTTTTTGAGTTAAGTAGTCAATGGTCATAGGGTTTTCTCTTTTCGTCCTTTTATGATATAATTGTATTAAATAATAAAATTGTGGATTAGTCAAAGAATTCCACCAATATTTATTGCATGAATTTTCCAATTATAGGTAAACTTGGCTTGCCAAGTAAGAAAAAGATTTTAATTGTCTTAAGCCTTGTCTTTGGGGCTGTCTTTTTGTATCCTCATACAGTCTTAGCTCAAGACCCCTTGGGACTTCAATACGCGGAACAGATCGGTTTGTCCGCGGCTGACCCCAGGATCATGGCAGCTAATATTGTCCGTGTTCTATTGGGATTTTTGGGCATTTTGGCTGTATGCCTGATAATCTACGGTGGCTTCTTATGGATGACCAGTGCCGGCAATCCGGAACAGATTGACCGGGCGAAGAAGGTTCTCAAAAACGCCATAATCGGTCTGATTTTGATTTTTGCTTCCTTTGGCATAGCAAGTTTTGTTATAAGGAGTCTTATGGATTCCTTTGGTACCGGAGATCCTACACCAACCACGCCTTCCACCCCCGGAGGGATCAGTGCTCTTGGCACTTGTAGTGTTGATTACGTTTATCCCAGCCCTGGTCAAAGAGATGTTCCCAGAAATACTTCTATAATGATTACTTTTAAAGAAGAGGTCGATCCGTCCACAATCTGCCAAGTCGGCCCGGGTGAAGAATGTAGTAATGACAATATCCATGCTGACGGTCGTATCAGGATCTTTAGGAATAATGAAGGTTATGAAAACTATATGGATGAAGTGGTTGTTTATCAAACCCCTGACAACAAGACTTTTCAATTTTATCCAGTGGGATATCTGGGCTCTCCCTCTGAGTCTCTGTGGTATGGCGTTTATATGGACAATAGTATACAGGGCATGAACGAAGAGGGCATCTTTTCAGAATGCCATAATCAAGAATTCAGTTGGGATTTTGAGGTAAGCACGGAGTTGGACCTCACCCCTCCACAGGTGGAAAGTATTTTCCCTCCTCCGGATGATGAGCAAGATGAAGTCATTGAGGAATCAGAATTGTCTCAGGCTACCGGCTCTTTTGATGTTATTTCCGATCCCCACACTCATGAGCCGGCTACACTGAACAGCAGCGTTGCTATTGGAGGTTCTCCTGATGAATATGAGGTGGATTTGGATGAAAACTGCACCCAGGACGGGGATCTGCTTCTTTCTATAAGTCCTGAAGATAGGAATGTGGCCCTTTTAAGGAACGAAACCTCTGGCACTAATCTTGGAGCTTCCCAGTTTCAAGGAAATACAGTTAGTTTTAGCGGAATTCTTGATTTTACTGTTACTGACGGAGATCAAAGCGAAGGAGACTCTTGGAGGTTTAATGTAGAATCTAGACAAGATCCGGACACCATAAGTGTTAATTCTGATGTTTATACTTTTGTAAGCTCTGGCTCAGGAGGTAATCTAATCGAGATAGAAGAGGGCAATCTTAATCAGACTGGCTTGAATATAGCTTCGGCATTAAGTTCCAGGGGAGATTTGAACGCGGGTTGGGATGGAGACAGTTTTGTCATAGAAGCTACCACCGGAGGAAGTGCCGGCAACAATATTATAATTGAATCCAGCAATAGTGATGCTGTCGTTATTGAGCCTATGAGCGGTGGTGAGGATGCTGAAACAGTGGTTGAGGTCAGAGATAGGCCGGATCAGCCCATGAACGCTATTATTGAGATCCATTTCAATGAAGCTATCAGTCCCATCACCGTGTCTGGTCCTTCCGAGGATGTCTATAGCACCATAAGAGTTATCAATAATCAAGGAAGCGAGCGTCATGGCGACCCTTGTGGCGAAGATTCTGATTGTCGATCCTTCAACTGTGAAGCTGGTCTTTGCTCTGGCAATTCCTTGGCCGGTCGTTTTATTGTTTCCAATGCCTACCAAACCCTGGAATTCCAAAGTGATAATAGGTGCGGAGTCAATGCCTGTGGAATGGATATTTATTGTTTACCAGAGGAGTCCAATATTAAGATAGAGATAGAGGCTGCTCTCTTGCATGATTGCGGAGGAGATGATGCAGAATGCGCTCGGTTTTCTCCTTTTGGAGACTGTATAGCAGACTCTGACGCCTCCAGTGGCGATCATGTTTGTTATGACGAGGATGAAGAAGCTAATTATCCCATGGCTTGCCTAAACTCTCTTCACGGGGGAGCAGGCGGGGTGGTTGATGCTGCCAATAATTCTCTGGACGGCAACAGGGATGGCAAGGCTGATGGCCCGGTAGATTATTATGATGAAAACATTGATGACCCGGATCAGGATGGAGATAGCTATACTTGGAGTTTTTGGACCAGTGATGAGTTAAGGATCCAGCCTCCGGAAATGATTTCCTTAAACCCTAGCCTAGGGGAAGAAACAGAGAATTTGGTTGACCCTGTAGAGATAGGATTTGATGTTTTAATGCGTTCGTCTACTCTTAGTTCAGGAGGAAGGGAGATTGATACCGGACAAGAGGTTTTTTATCACAGATTGATAAATATGTGGGATGTCTCTGGCGGGGCCTTTGGTTATTGGATCACTAATGAGGGTATTGATGATGATCCGGTGGATGGGTATCCCAACAGAACCAACGTTCTTGTTAATCATTCCATGTTCAGTGAGGCGGTCACCTATGCCGCTCAAGTAGGGTCGGGTGTAGAAGACATTTACCAGAATTGTTATAAGCCCAGTGATGGACCGGATTGCGACAGTATAAACGAAGCACTTCCTTCCTGTTGTTATGGAGTAGAGACAGGCGCTGAATCATGCGATTAATTTTTTAAAATAAATATGACTAAAACTTTTAAAGTTTTACTTTTTTCATTTACACTTGTATTATTGGCTTTTTTTTGGGGAAGCGGAGATTCAGGCTTTTTAGGTGTGACTTCAGTTCAAGCTCAAGGAGCCGACTTTGACACTGGAGATGGTTATGCGGCCCAGATAGGTTTAAGCTCAGAAGATCCCAGGATGATGGCAGCCAATATTGTCCGTATTTTATTGGGATTTTTAGGAATTCTGGCTTTATGTCTAATAATCTACGGCGGTTTTCTGTGGATGACCAGTGCCGGAAACCCCGAAAAGATAGAAAAAGCAAAAAATCTTTTAAAAGCAGCTGTTATAGGTTTAATAATCATTTTTGCCTCCTTTGGCATAGCCACCTTTATTCTGAATAGTCTTGGTGACCTGGATGGTAACGGAGGTAATGGGGGTAATGGGGGCAATGGCAATGGACCACCAGATCCTCCTCCTGTTGCAAGTTGTAGTTCTGAAGAGAATGTGTGTGTACCTGATCATGATCAATGTGAGCCTGGTGAGTATTGTGACGAGGATTGTTTCTGTCGTCCCCAGGGAGGGGCGGGTGCTGATTGTGACGAAGGAGACGATCCGGATACCTGCGATCCAGCTGACTATATGTGTCTTTCTGATCTGTGTTTAGAGGATGAGTGTGTTTGTGCCAGCACCCCTATTATCGAGTCTGTCAGTCCTGTGGGAGGTTTTTGTGAAGAGGATATCAACAATCCTTGTCAGAGTGATAGTGATTGCGATACTGGTGTCTGTGACGATGTTACACCGAACGGCGCTCCTGGCAATTTGGTTACTATAATAGGTAGTCACTTCGGTGATGATCCGGGCGTAGTTCGTTTTGGTGGCACTTCCGCCGCTTTTGCCTCAGATGCCAATCCTGAATGTGAAGGAGATTGGAGCTCTACCCAGATTATTGTAGTAGTCCCTAATGGATTGGATGCCGAGAGTGTTATAGAAGTGGAAAGAGAGGATGGTATGTCGGATACCACTGATAACCATATCGGCCCCCAGATTCCGGATTTTGTGTTAAACAGCATTGAACGACCCGGGCTTTGTAATTTGGACCCGGATTCGGGCCAAATAAATGATGAGCTTGATTATGATGGAATCAGGTTAATGGATAGCCGAGCCCGTTTTGGCTCCTATGGAGGTTCGGTTACAGCTATTACTTCTGTTTTTAATGATAATCTATCCGGAAGAGCTACTGTTCCTGGTATTGAGAAAGGAACTACAACCACCTTTGTGAGAAAAGACAATATTATCGACAGTAATTATCTTCAATTTTTCAAAGAAGAGGACCCCTATACCGGTCCTTATATCTCTTCCTTTTCTCCCACTCAAGGCCCTCCGGGAGAATATGTGACCATTCGGGGTGGTGGTTTCGGGGATCATCAAGGAATAGATGATGAGGTCTTCTTTGGGGGTCATGAGGCTGACTTTGATTTTCCTCCTGTATGCCAGGACAGTGTTTGGACTGATAATCAAGTAATAGTCAAAGTTCCCGAAGGTGTTCCTGATGGCGATTATTTGCTAGAAATGGATTTAAGAGATGAGTGGGAAATAGACACTTCTCAATTAAGCCCCTCTCAATTTACAATAGACGAAAGCTTGGATTTAACTCCTAACCTTTGTTTGATAGAACCCAGAATTGGTCCGCAGAACAGTGAAATCGGGCTCTGGGGAGAAGATTTCGGCCCTGGTGATAATATTGGTTTTGGCCAGGACAGGGTGAGGTTTCACAGAGAAAGAGATCAATTCAGTGATATTGATTTTTGGGGTCCATCAGTTGAGCATATAGACGCTGATGAGATAAGGACCTTGGTCCATGGGGAGGCCGAGACCGGGCCGGTCCGGGTTTTCAGGTCGGGTATTGCCGAGGGTAGTAACAGTATGGATTTTCATGTGGGGCTTTGCACTGAGGCCGAAGATCCGGATGATGCCTGCGGAATCAATCAGGTCTGCTGCCCAGAGGGAACCATGGAAGAAGGGAAGTGTGTAGATGACCTTGATGAATGTTACATGGATATCCCAGCCAGTGTCTACGAATGGGATTTTGAGTCCGGCTTCGGTACTACTACTGACGGAGAAGATTTTGTTGATTGTCAAGAAAGAAGCCGCGAGTTGGATCTATGTGAAAGTGATTTGATGTGCCCCAACAAACCGGGCCTTTGTTCCTTTAATCCCGGCGGTCATAGCTATACCATAATTTCCGGGGCCTGTTCAGATGATTATTGTCAGGATAATATAGAGGGTTGTGATGCCGGAAATTGTCAATACGATGAATATTTAAATAGATGTCTATATCTTGAGGGAGCTTCTCCAGAGTCCTGTGACCCACCCGAAGAAACTGAAGAAACTTTGGCGGGAGAAGATCGAACGTTTGTTAGAGAGTGTGTGGAATATAATAGTCAGGGTCACTGGCGGATTGAGACCGAAACCAGTTGCCCAGACGGCTGGATCAACATTGGTGACGGAGTTTGCATGGATAGCGTTTCCTCTGATGTTTCTACCTGTGATTCTTGTTCTCTCGGTTCTTGTTTCGAGAATGAGGCCGGAGAGGGGGTGTGTGCGGCACCGGAGTCGATTTGTCCTTCCGGGGCTGAGTGCCAGGATGATGATTGCGTAGGTATTTACCCTGAAATCTGCGAATGTTGTTGCCGAAAAGGAGATGACCCCGGGGGAACCCCTTATGCTGAACAGGACTGTTGTAGTTTTCTTCATCCCGATAGTGACGAGGTTGTTTCTATGGAGTGTCGGATGCAGTGCGGTAGCGATTCAGTAGATGATTCTGGAGAATTTGGTTATTGTACCGGCTGTGCCATCTATGAAAGTAATGACCCTAACGCTGATGCAGATCTGGAAGCTTCTAATGAGGCTTGTAATTGTCCCGGAATCAGTGGTAATTATTGCGATGTGACCGCCGGCCCCCCTGATGAGTTTGGAAGGCCGAGCGGGGTTTGCCGGGACTGTTCTACTCTGGATACTCCGGAGTTGTGCTCCATGCATCAGAATGTCTGTTGTGTGGATGCCCAGTCTAATGATGCTTGTCGCGGAGGCGAGGGGAATGACGATATGGTTGATACAGATGAAATAGCTTATTGCCCTTATTGGGAGTGTACTCCTGAAGGAACTTCTTGTGCTGACGATCCCACTCCTTCTTCTACTGATCGGACCTTTGAAGATGAGGATATTTGCCATGAGGAGTGTAGTGCCCAGATCCAACCCGAATTGGGAGCTAGTTGTCACTCTATAACAGATGATGATCAATGTATATTTGATATTTGCCCTGAACCTTTTCAATGTTATTTAGATGATGGAACTGTGGCTGCCGGCCCCCCTCCTGATGATTGCGGATACTGTTGTTGTGAGCCCGGATCAGAGGATTGCGAAGTTCTTTTAAGTGGTTATGATGTTCAACTTGATTTAACCTGTATGGCTGATCGGAGCCCCTGTTCCGGTGATGATAGAGGGCTTTGTTGCGGCTGTTCAGCTGATGAGGAGTGCGGAGATATCAGTACTTTGGGTTGTGGTTATGATTCTTGTTGCCGGGCCCGACCCGGAGTGGTGAGCACCGAACCCGCTCACAATGACACCGAGATATGTAGCAATGCTCTTTTAACAGCCACTTTTGATTCCAGAATGGATATAAATAGCTTTTCCGGTAATGTTTTGGTTCTGGGAGAGTATACAGGCACTTGTCCCTCCGGCACAAATTATTTGGCCTCTCAGGATTTTCAGAAACCTGAAGATAGAAATATTTTAGTCAGGTGGTGGGATTCTTTTAAAAATAGGGTGGTCAGAAGCTGGAATAGAGTTTTAGCTTTATTTACTGACAGAGTTGTGGCCAGTGAACCATCTCCTGATTTCAATTATTGCGCCGTTCCTGGTGATGTAAGGGGTAATCATCTAGCAGACGGAACTACGGAGCTTACCTTTTCTCCTAATCAACTATTGGATGTTGATAGAAAATATTTTGTTGTGATCATAGGGGATGAGGACCTGGATAGTCGTAGCGGAGTTCGTAGTTATTGGGATATAGGCATGAATGCCTCTGTTAATTCACCTGTTGACCATGATAGTTCTTTTAACGGTCTTAACTACCCCAATTCTTATATCTGGTCTTTCACCACTCTGGATGATCAAGAGACCGATGGTGTTTGTGCTATTGATCATGTGGAGATCGACCCATCTTCCTACCTGTTCCAAACAACCGAGAACAGCTTGGATGAAGTGGATGATGATCCCGAGCATCCCACCTTTGACACTGTAGCGGATAGAGACAAAGTTTTTCAAGCCAAGGCTAAATCAGCCCCGCCCAACACCCAGACTATAGCGCCAATCTCGGGTATCTATGACTGGAATTGGGGTTGGGATATAATTCTAGATACTGTGGTGGACTTTGACGACTCTCCGGGATTCGATCCCAGTGGTGACAGGCAATTAATAGCCGCTCAAGAAGAGATTGTTAATGATAGCACAGAGGTTCATGCTTCTGTTAATTTAACTACTGACGTCGGAGACTATGGGGGTGATGGAGAGACTGGCGTGTCCCAGGTGTGGGTCTTTACCTGCAACAACCCTTGGCCTCCTATTAGAGGTGACGGCACTTGGCTTCCTTGGCAAGATATGCAAGATAATTGCAATGTAGGAGGTTTTTCTTGCCCGGATATGAATTATGAGATCTACTATTGCCGGGATCTGGGAGCGCCTGGAATTACAGCTGATGATCTTCCGGCTATTATAAGTGAGGATACTATAACCAGAGGTGATGATCCGGAGACAGACACGGTTAAAGAATCCTATTTCTTCCGAGAGGCACTACCCTCGGTTGATCAGGTTTCTTTGCATGTTGTAAGAAGTACCAGCACCGATCCTGACTGGTCTGAAGGGGGAAAGGTGGAGCTAGATTGGGATCCTATTGTTGTTCCGCCTGACGAGGCCCTGGAAGGCTACAAAATATACTATGATACCAGTTCTGGGTTGCCTTACTCCAATTCCATATCAGTCGGAGACGTAACCAATTATGTGATAGACGATTTGATTAATGAACAAAAATATTATTTTTCTATAACAGCTGTTTATGAAAGCGGGGCTGAGAGTAAATATTCCAATCAGGTCAGTGCTACTCCTGAAGATGTGCTCGGACCGGAAGCCCCGACCATATTAAGTGTAACACCCAGGGATGGAGAGATTGATGTGGAGTGGGAAGATGAGAGTGATGGAGATGCTGAGGGATTCACTCTTTATTATCGAGCTGGCTCTGATTGTCATCCTGATTTGAATTTTGGAGATTCCATCTCCGTGAGTTATCAAGAAGAAGGGGTGGACACTATCTCCGGTCTGGCCAATGGAATAGAATACTGTGTAGGCATGACTGCTGAGGATTCTTTTGATAATTCGAGTGATGTTAGCGTTCCTGGTGAAGGTTCTGTTGTCCCTTTCGCTTTCCCTGATAATTTTTCAAGAGGCAATGCTAACAACTATGTTGAGGGAGGGGAAATTAGAAGTCGAATAGGTCTGTCTTGGCAGTATACGGATGGTCTGGGTGAGGGTGTGGATCATGTTTCTATTGTTTACGGAACCTCATCCGAATCCTATTTTGAGAATATAGAGTTTACCCCTGATGACAGCCCAATCATTATAGATAATTTAGATCCGGAAACCAGATATTATTTTAATATTCGAACTATAAATGAAGCTGGTTATGAAAGTGACTTAGGGGGTGAGATCGATGTAGGAATGCCTCCCTATTTCGCTTTTCCGCATAACTTGACTGTCTCTGACATTGGAACTTCCGATTTAGAATTAAATTGGGAGTATACAGACGGTTCCGGGGAAGGAGTGGATGGAGTTGAGGTATTACAAGGAGTCGCTTCGGAGGATTATACCGCAAGCCATTCTATAGACGGTAGTCCCACATCAACAAATATCACAGACCTGGATCCGGGTACCCAGTATTATTTTAATGTCAGGACCCATAGATCTGGCTATGAAAGTGAATTAGCAGGAGAAGCGTCTGCAGAAACCCTTCCCTAAAATTGATACACTTGCTATCCTTGCTTTAAAAAATTAAAATAAAAGAAAGTATTTATTAAAAATCCTTTTATGTCCGAGGATAAAAACAAAAAAGATGTTTCCGGATCCGCAACTGTTTCCGGGAATAAGAATTCCGAGAAGAAATTTTCCCACGGGGGTCAAAAAATGACTGACTCTCCTTTTAGGGTCAACTCTGATAGTAAAGAAGCAGAAGGTCAAGAAACTAATATTGATGGTTTGATCAACAAGGAAAAACTTGAATCGAGCCATTCTCCGTCACGATCAAAAGAGTCACCAGAGATAAGTCAAAAAGAACCAGAAGATATGTTTGCTCCTCTGGATAAAGAGCCTTCGGGTTCTTCGTCAAAAGAATCGGAGGATAAGACCGTCGAGCTTGATTCGAAAAATTCAGAATTGAAAGACAATTTTTCAGTCGATTCCGGTAATGGTTTTGAGGGTTATCAAGATGAAACAACAGAAGAGGAGCTTGAAAAGACCTCATCTTCTTCAGTCCCCGGCCAAAAACTGGACAAGGCCCTGATCAAATACATAGTATTAGGAGTTGTAGCCTTGATCATAATATTGGTGGTTGCCTTTTGGGGCTCCGGAGTCTTAATTAGTCCTTCTGAGTAGAATTTGTCTTAATTTATAATATTTTAAATAATTAATTAAGTTATTAATATGTTTGGATTTTCTAAAAAGTCAGATCAAGAAAAAGAAAATGAAAAATCAAAATCTTCTGAAGAAGAGTCCCTCAAGAAAGAAAAGAGCGAGAAGCAAAAAATTGAGGAGGATTTGGTTTTTCACAAAATGCCCAAGGGAGTAAAGTTGGGTAGACCGGATAAAAAGGAGCCTGATAAAGAGGAAAAACGAGAAGAGAAAAAGGAGGAGAAGCAAAGGGATAAAGTAAAAGCGGTCAGTGGATCAGGAGATTTTGAAAGTGGAGGAGATTTTAAAACCAAGCTTGTCGGAGGTGTTATTATAGGTAGTGGAGTGGTTTTGATTTTAGGAATCATTTATTTGGGCTATATTTACTTTATAGCTCCTTCGGTTCAAATGCCCTGGGAAGAAGACCAAGTCACTGAGGAGCTCAGAGAATATAGCCTAGTGGTCAATGTGGAGGGCGAGGGCAGTGTTGAGCCCTTTGGAGAAAATATTTATGAGGAAGGAGAAAGTGTTGTGATAAGTACCGATCCGGATGAAGGTTGGTTTCTTGATCGTTTTTCAGGTGATTGTAGTGGCTCCGGTTGTGAGCTGACCATGGATCGAGATATGGAAGTAACCGCTCATTTCGAACAAAGAGAGCAAGAATATAGTCTAGTGGTCAATGTGGAGGGCGAGGGCAGTGTTGAGCCTTCTGGAGAGAGCGTTTATGAAGAAGGGGAAGAGGTGGTGATAAGTGTAGACCCGGAAGAAGGATGGGAGTTCCTCTATTTCTCAGGTGATTGTATTGATGATACCTGTGAGCTGACCATGGATCGAGACATGGAAGTAACCGCTCATTTCGAACAAAGAGAGCAAGAATATAGTCTAGTGGTCAATGTGGAGGGCGAGGGCAGTGTTGAGCCTTCTGGAGAGAGCGTTTATGAAGAAGGGGAAGAGGTGGTGATAAGTGTAGACCCGGAAGAAGGATGGGAGTTCCTCTATTTCTCAGGTGATTGTATTGATGATACCTGTGAGCTGACCATGGATCGAGATATGGAAGTAACCGCTCATTTTGAAGAGGAAGAGCCGGAGATGGTTGTGGAGATAGAGGAGTCTTGCCAAGAGGACGGAGATTGTGACTGGGTGAGTATAAATTGTTGCCCTGAAGAAGCCGGAGCTGAATGGGCCTGTGTTAACCTTGAGGAGACAGTGATTGAGTGCCCCGGAGATGTGATTTGTCCTCAAGTGGTAAGTCCTAAACCTTCGGAGACCTGCGGTTGCCATGGAGAAGAGTGTCAGACAGTGATAGACAAGGTCCTTTCCGAAGAGGAAGATGAAATTTTTGGCACCGATCCGGAAAAAGAAGATACTGATGGAGACGGCTACAGAGATATAGTAGAGATATTGAATCTCTATGATCCTCTTGATCCTGATGAGGGGAGACTGGTCGATAATCCTAATATAACCAAATATACCAACCCTAGCTATGCCTATTCTCTTTTGGCTCCGGATAATTGGACAGAGCAGGAAGTGGATGAATACAGGACTGTTATCTTTAAAGAAAATGATAATGTTTTCATTTCGGTCATTGTTCAGGAAAATGAGGATGGTCAAGCTATAGACGAGTGGTATATTCAGGAGTTTTCACCCGAGGAAGATCAAATGCCCAGACAAGAGGAGGTAGACAATTGGAGATTATTGCCTTTGAATCCGGAACTTGAAGAGCAAGGTCCGATTGTAAGAGATGCTTACAAATGGCAAGGTCTTCCCCATCCGGACGAGGATATCTTCTACATAGCTGATGAGGACGGGGAGTATATCTATACTATTTCTTTGTCCGGAGACCCGGAAGGTCTTTATCAGAATATCTTTTATCTGTTTATAAATTCCTTTGAGCTTTCTTAGAATTCGGAGGATTTAGTTAATAGAGAACAATGGTTGAGATAAACAACAAAGCCGGTTATGAACTGGACATAGAGTCTCTCAGGCAGGTTGTTTTCCGGTTCTTGAAGCATTACCAGAAAGAGAACCTGGAAGTCTCTATTGCCTTGGTCGATGATGAGGAGATAAGAAACCTAAACAAGGTTTATCGAGGCAAAAACCTTAGCACCGATGTTTTGTCTTTTCCGGCTGATAAAGAGGATTTGGTTGACAATTTCTTGGGAGAAGTGATAATTAATTATCAGGAAATTACCAGGCAGGCTCAGGATTTTGGTCAATCACCGGAAAAAGAGTTAGTCTTTATTTTGGTTCACGGGCTTCTTCACTTGTTGGGCCACCAGGACCAAACTCAGGCGGAAAGGGAGAAAATGATTCAAGTCGGCCAGGATGTTATAAAACGTTTAAATCTTTCTATTTGAATATGAAGAGACTATTGAAAAGTTTTGTTTATGCCTTGAAAGGTCTTTCTAAAGCCTGGCGAGAGGAGAGAAACCTTCAACTTCAAACCTTGGTCGGCTTAGCTGTATTGATCTTGAGCTTTTTGGCCGGGATAAGCAGGTTGGAGTGGCTCCTTATTATAATAGTTATTTTTCTGGTTATTTTAATGGAATTGATTAACAGTGCCCTGGAAAGAGTGACTGATGTTTTAAAGCCCAGGATCAACGGTTATGTTAAGGACATTAAGGATATTATGGCGGCAGCGGTGTTAATGGCTTCAGTTTTGGCCATTATTGTCGGGCTTGTTGTTCTTTTGCCTTATTTCATCTAATACTATTGCTTTTTTAGATTTTTTCTGTTATCTTAGAATTAATAATAAATTTAAGGATTTTAACTTTTAAAAAAGTAACTATGCTCAATTGGTTAAAAAAACTTTTCAGTGGAGGGGACATAGGAAAAGAAAGAGAGATCATGGAAGAACAAAATAACACCCAGGAACAAGAACAGGTTCCAAACGAGGAAAACTCTTCCTCGGGTTCGGAAGGATTTCATGATCTGGATGAGGACATAAAGCCGGATGAGGCCCCTGAAGCCCCTCAAGAATCCCCTTCTGAAAGCACTGAAGAGATTCCCGGGGTTCAAGAGCTGGATGATGAAGGCAAGATTTCTGGCGTAGAGAATACTGAGAGTGAAGTAGAGACTAATACTTCCACCGAATCCGAAGAAGAAGATGCAGACTAACAAGTTTATTTTCTAAACAGCCAGTTTTCAAAACTGGCTGTTTTTGTATAATTCATACCATTATGAAACTTATAGACACCCATGCCCATATAAACTTCAAAAGCTTTAAGGAGGATGCCGATCAGGTTATAACCAAATCTCTCGGTGATAAAACCGGAATGATAGTGGTGGGAGCCGAATACAAGACTTCTAAAAGAGCTTTAGAGTACGCCAATAAATACGAAGGCGGAGTTTATGCCGCCGTCGGATTACACCCTCTTCATTTGGAAAAAATTATAGCTGATGAAGGGGAGGAGGGTAATTTCAAAACCCAAGGAGAAGTTTTCAGTCGAGATACTTATGAAAAATTGGCCAACTTTGAAAAGGTGGTTGCTATCGGGGAGATTGGTCTGGATTATTATCACATCAAACTTAGTCCGGATATTGAGAAAATAAAGCAAAAGCAGAAAAATGTTTTTGTGGAACAACTCCTTTTGGCCAGGGAATTGGATCTGCCGGCCATAATTCATTGTCGAATTGCTCATATCGATCTTCTAGGTCTGCTTAAGGAGTTCCGAGAGAAATATAAAAGTTTGATTCCCAAGGATCGCCCTTGGGCGGTGGTCCATTGTTTTTCCGGCAACGAAGATCTGGCTTGGGAGTATTTTAATTTGGGTTTAATGATCTCTTTTACCGGCTTGATAACTTTTAGCAAGCAATGGGATGACTTGATCAGAAAAATGCCCTCGGATAAATTCATGATAGAAACGGATTGCCCCTTTATGACCCCAGAACCCTATCGTGGGCATCGAAACGAACCGATCTTGGTCAAGCACGTGGCCGAAAGAATGGCTGTTATTCGGAATACTGATTTTGATAAGATATCTGAAATTTCTACTGCCAATGCCAGAAGTTTTTTTGAGATTTAGTGACCGGCTCTATAATATTCAGCTCTTGTTTTTTTGCAATTTGCTTTTCCCATAATTTTCTTGATAAGTTATTTTGCAGTATCTATTATGCTTTTTCTAAAGAAACTGGACTAGCACATATCCTTGACTTTTTAGAACATTTGTTTAAAATAGTTAGTGTAAGCAGTCAGTATCAAGACTGATTTCAAAAAATTTATCAACGCAACCCTTAATTTATTTTGAAATTTAAGGGTTTGTTTGTTGTTTTTATGAAAAATAAAGACTCTTTTCAGTCGGAAAAAGAGGGGCAAAATTCAGGCGATCAGAAGCAAGAAGATGAATCCCTGCTAAAGGCCTGGTGGCAACCAGCCATCTTGATTTTTACCAAGATGTCTGCCTGGATTATTTTTCCGGTGGTCTTAGGCGCTTTTCTGGGTCGGTATCTGGATTCTCGCTGGGATTCTGAGCCTTGGATATTTTTAGGAGCGGTGGTTTTGGCCTTTGCCTTATCTGTCTATGGACTAATTAAGACAGCCCGGGAAGAGCTTAAAAAAATGGATAATGATAAAGAAGATTAGGTTTAAATAAAAAAGAAAAAAACTTATGAGTGGTGATCCGGAAAAAGATTCTAATAATTACCATGGTGAGATAGCCCATGAACATAATTTGTATGCCGGAACAGTGGCTGAGATAGGCGACTTTACAGTTACTAATTCCCTGATTAATTCTTGGTTGGTGGTTCTGGTAGTGGTAATTCTAAGTATAGTTATTAGTAGAAATTTAAAACAGGTTCCTGGAAAGCTTCAAAACGGGTTAGAGCTTTTAATGGAGACATTCCTGGGGCTTTTCGATTTTTTAACCGGATCCAGAAAACAATCCCTTAAGTTTTTCCCAATAGCCTTCTCCTTTTTTATCTTTATACTGCTAAGCAACTGGATGGGGCTCTTGCCCATAATAGGTTCGGTGGGATTGGTGATAATGGAGGAAGGGCAAAAGTATTTCATTCCCTATTTCAGAGGGGCAACCGCAGATCTTAACACAACCCTGGCTCTTGCTATAGTCGGGGTTTTAATTAGTCATGTGGTCGGTATTGTGACCGTGGGTGGTTGGAATTATTTCAATAAGTTTATCAATATTCGGGCTGTTCTGGAAATCCCGGGCAAGGTCAGAAAAGATCCCGGGGTGTTGGCCATAAACCCCATTAAGATATTCAACGGTCTGATCGAAATTATCGGTGAGATAGCTAAGGTGGCCAGCCTGTCTTTCCGTTTATACGGAAATATATTTGCCGGTGAGGTGTTGCTGGCTTTTATTGCCGGTTTGATAGTTTGGGGGGTGCCCATTCCCTTCATGTTTTTGGAGCTTTTTGTGGGCTTGATTCAGGCTGTGATTTTTACCATGCTTGTCTTGACCTATTTGGTTATCATGAGCATGGAGGAGCATTAGATTTTTTGAGTTCTAATATTTTTTGCCTATTTTTTAAGCAAAAAATATTAGGACTTAATTAATAATTAAATGAGATTTTATGGATTTGACAATGCTTTTTAAGGGCATGACCTTTGCCTTGGGCGCTCTAGCTCCCGCCATCAGCATCGGGTTTATTGGTGCCAGGGCTATGGAAGCTATAGGCAGAAATCCCGAGGCAGCCGGAAAGATTTTAGTTCCCATGCTTTTGGCAATTGCCTTTGCCGAGGCGGTTGCTATTTACGCTTTTGTAATTGCCTTGACTATCAATTAGGATTTTTTAAGCCTACTCCGCTCTCTTATGCGGAGTAGGCTTAAGAGGGCAATATTGGATCATTATTTTTTTGATATATTAATATAATTTTAAACTTATGGAAGGATTAGTTGAAACATTCCATCTCGATATTAAACTTCTGGTTGCTCAAAGCATCAATTTTCTTGTAGTTTTGGCTGTTCTATACTTTTTTGCTTTAAAGCCTCTTCTGGGCGTCATGACTACCAGAACAGCCACTATTGAGAAGAGCTTGGAGGACTCAAGGAAGATCGAGGAGAAGCTGGAGCAAGCGGAAAAGGATTATAATCAGAGGTTAGTAGAGGCTAAAAAAGAAGCGAGTCGCTTAATGGAAGAGACTGAGTCTAGGGCTGAAGAGAGAAAGCAAGAAATAATCGATACTGCCAAGGAAGAGATAGGTAAAACCATAAATGCTGAAAAGGAAAAAATGGCTGAAGAAAAGGCCAAGGTGTTGAAAGAGATCAGAAAGGAAATGGGTGATCTGGTAACCGTCTCTTTGGAAAAGATCTTGGAGGAGAAGATGGATTCGGAAAAAGACAAGAAATTGATAAAAAAGGTTTTAAAAGAGGTTAATCAAAGTTAATATGAAAAAAGTCGCGTCCAAAAAATATGCTCGCGCCTTGTATGAAGCATTAGTTGACAAGGAAAAAGAGGAAGAGATAGTTTCGGTTTTGGAAAACTTTAGCCGGCTTCTTTTTACTCGGAATGACCTGTCTAGGATAGATAGTATTATCCGGGAATTTCAAGCTATCTGGAACCAGGAGCAGGGAATAGTGGAGAGTGAAGTTGTAAGCGCCAGAGAACTTGATTCAGAGAGTCTCGATTTTTTGAAGAGCGCTATTAAAGACCTTTCCGGGGAGAAGCAGGTCAACATCAACAACCGAGTAAGCCAAGATCTTTTGGGAGGAGTAATTATTAAATATCGAGACAAAAGAATTGATGGAAGTTTAAAAACAAGAATACTTAATTTAAAAAATAGATTATATAATTAAAAGATATTTTATGAGAGACTATATAATTGAGCAACTTAAAAAACAGATCGATACTTTCCAGGCCGATTCCCAGGAAGAAGATATTGGTTATGTAACCGAGTCAGGGGACGGTATCGCCCGAGTGGGAGGATTGTCTGAGTGTCAAATGACAGAGATGTTAGAATTCAATACTGAGGCAGGGAAGGTTTACGGCGTAGCTTTGAACCTAGAGGAGGACAATGTCGGGGTGATAATTCTGGGTGCCTCCAGCGCTATTAGAGAGGGGGATGAAGTGAAGAGACTGCAAAGAATTTTGGAAGTCCCGGTAGGAGAGGCTGTTGTGGGCCGAGTGATCAATCCTCTGGGATCGGCCTTAGACGGCAAGGGAGAGTTAAAGACAAAGAATTATTATCCTATAGAAAAAACCGCACCCGGAGTCATTACCAGAGAGCCGGTTAATGAACCGGTCCAAACCGGAATCAAGTCGGTTGATTCCATGGTTCCGATCGGTCGGGGTCAGAGAGAACTTATTATCGGAGATAGGCAGATTGGAAAAACCGCTTTGGCTATAGATACTATTATCAACCAAAAGGGACAGAACATGAAGTGTATTTATGTGGCTATCGGTCAAAAGGAGTCCAAAATAGCCAGCATAGTTTCTAAACTGGAAGAAAGCGGAGCCATGGAGTATACTACCGTGGTTCTGGCCGGTTCTTCCGACCCGGCCTCCCTTTCCTATATAGCTCCTTATGCCGGCTCTGCCCTGGCAGAGTATTTCTTAGATAAGGGGGAGGATGTTCTGGTAGTTTACGATGACTTAAGTAAGCATGCTGTAGCCTATCGAGAAATATCCCTTCTTTTAAAGCGTCCGCCGGGCCGAGAAGCTTATCCCGGAGATGTTTTTTACCTTCACTCCCGTCTTTTGGAAAGAGCCTGCAAATTAAACCAAGAAAACGGAGGTGGCTCTATAACCGCTCTGCCCATAATTGAAACTCAATCCGGAGATGTTTCCGCCTATATTCCAACCAATGTTATTTCCATCACCGACGGTCAGATATACCTGGAACCCGATCTTTTTTATCAAGGAATCAGACCGGCCATCAATGCCGGACTTTCTGTTTCCCGGGTGGGTGGTTCGGCCCAGATCAAGGCCATGAAAAAAGTGGCCGGCCGTTTAAGACTGGAATCAGCTCAATACCGGGAGTTGGCCGCCTTCGCCCAATTCGGTTCTGACCTGGATCAGGAAGCCCAAGCTAAACTGGAGAGAGGAAAGAGATTAACAGAGATCTTTAAGCAGGGCCAATATTCTCCCTTGGATGTGGCCAAGCAGGTTCTGATCTTTTTTGCCGCCACCTCTGATTTGTTAAAGGATATACCCTTGGAAAAAATCCAGGAATTTGAACAAGGACTTTATACTTACGTTGACAGGAATAACCCGGAACTTTTGGAAAGGATCAAAGAGGAAGGGGACCTGACTGATGAAATAAGCAAGGAGATGAGTCAATTGATAAAAGACTACATTGGAAGCTTGGATTATCTCGGGCAGTCGGAATAATTGAGTCCCGGGCTCTTGGCCCTCTTAGGGTCGTCCGGGATAGTTGATCAAAGAGCTTAATTTTAGGAAAAATAGAAAATAAAATATGAGCAACACCAAAGAAATACAACGTCGAATTAAGTCGGTCAGCAACACCAGAAAAATAACCAGTGCCATGGAGATGGTGGCTGCCACCAAAATGAAAAGGGCCACTGATGCGGTTTTGGCTACCAGAACTTATGCCAACCTGAGCTGGGAAACCGTGCTTAATTTGTCTCAGGCCAACGACAGCTCTTCCCTCCATCCTTTATTAAAGAAAAAGGACAAGATCAAGCGTGTGGCTATGATTTTGATTTCTTCTAATCGGGGCCTTTGTGGTGGTTACAACAACAAGATCATTCAAAAGGCCCATGATTCGATCCTGAAACATCAGTCCGGGCCGGATCAGAAGGATATAGAAACGGATTTTATTCTTTTGGGCAAAAAGGGACAAGCGGTGTATAGATATTATGGCTACCAAATTGTAGCCGAATTCGACAAGCCGGACTTGGCTAGCCGAGTGGCTGAGGTTCTGCCGGTAGCTAATATGGTGATAGAAGATTTTTTAAATGGTAAATATGATAAAATAATGGTCGCTTACACCGATTACATCAACCCCTCGGTCCAGGTTCCCAGAATTAAACAGATTCTCCCGGTTGACATAGAGGCTCAAGACGAGAACTTGGGGATCATGGGTAAAGATACTCGAGTGGGTATGGACAAGGATTTTGTGGATCAAAAAAGAGAGAAGCACACTACCTCCCAAGGTCACAACTATGAATATCTTTTTGAGCCCGGCCCCAAGGAGGTCTTGGACGAGATGATCCCCAGACTTATAGAGGTTCAGCTCTTTCAAGCTCTCTTGGAGTCCAATGCTAGTGAGCATAGTGCCAGAATGAACAGTATGCATCAGGCTACTGAGGCCGCAGACGAGATCGTAGATGATCTTACCCTGTATTACAACAAGGCCAGGCAAGCTGTTATTACCTCTGAGATCTCCGAGATCAGCGCCGGAGCCAACGCCTTGGCGGAAGAATAGAAAATTATAATTAATTATATATAAAAACATATGTCTGATAAAGATATGGCAAGTCAACAAAATATAGGGTCCATCTCTCAAATTATCGGAGCGGTGGTCGAGGTTAAATTTGAAAAGGAGCTACCCTCGATCTTTTCCGCTCTGGAGGTGGACAACAATGGAGAAAAACTGATCTTGGAGGTACAACAACATACAGGAGGCAATAATGTTAAAACTATTGCCATGGGCTCCACTGATGGTCTAAAAAGAGGAGACAAGGTTCTGGATAAGGGTAAGGAAATCGAGGTGCCCGTGGGCAAAGAGACTCTGGGCCGTCTTTTTAATGTTTTGGGTGAAGCTATAGATAATAAGGCTGCTCCTAAAACTGAAAAAAGATACCCTATTCATCGAGAACCGCCTAAATTTACGGAGCAATCCACGGAAACCGAAATTTTGGAAACTGGTATCAAGGTCATTGACCTGATCTGTCCCATAGCCAAGGGAGGTAAAGTGGGCATGTTTGGAGGGGCCGGAGTCGGCAAGACCGTTATTATTCAAGAATTCATAAACAACATTGCCAAGCAACACGGAGGCTACTCGGTTTTTGCCGGTGTGGGAGAAAGGACCAGAGAAGGAAATGATCTCTACAAAGAGATGGAAGAGTCCGGAGTTTTAGATAAGGTGTCCATGGCCTTTGGTCAAATGAACGAACCACCCGGAAATCGTGCCCGAGTGGCTTTGACCGGATTATCCATGGCAGAATATTTTCGGGATGAGGAGAATCAGGATGTTCTTTTCTTCATTGATAATATTTTCAGATTCACCCAGGCCGGATTAGAGGTTTCCACTCTTCTGGGACGAATGCCCTCGGCTGTGGGCTATCAACCCACTTTGGCTACCGAGATGGGTGAGCTTCAAGAAAGGATCACTTCTACCCAGAAAGGTTCGATCACCTCTATTCAGGCTGTCTATGTTCCGGCTGATGACTTGACCGACCCGGCTCCAGCCACCACCTTCAGTCACTTAGATTCAACAGTGGTTTTGGCCAGGTCCTTGTCAGAGTTGGGTATTTATCCGGCAGTTGATCCCCTGGATTCCTCGTCTATTATTCTGGACCCCAAGATCGTGGGAGAGGAGCATTATCATGTAGCTCGAGAAGTGCAAAAAGTTTTGCAGAGATACAAGGACCTTCAGGATATTATCAATATTTTAGGTATGGAAGAATTGTCTGATGAAGATAAATTAACAGTCAGTCGGGCCAGGAAGATTCAGAGATTTTTATCTCAACCCTTCTTTGTGGCAGAGGTTTTTACCGGTACTGCCGGTAAATATGTGAGTCGGGAAGATACGGTCAGAGGTTTTAAAGAAATAGTGGAAGGAAAGCACGATGACAAGGGAGAGGATGAGTTTTATATGAAGGGAAGCATAGATGAAGTGGGTCAAGTCAAACAATAATTAAAATTTTATGTCTGAGAGCAATAAAACAATCAGGTTTGAAATAGCCACTCCGGAACGCGTGGTTTTAAAAGAAGAGGTGGCCCAGGTCTCTGTACCCACTAAGCAGGGAGAGATCACTATTTTGCCTGACCATATTCTTCTGGTTTCCATTTTGGAGCCGGGAGTTTTAGAGATTGTTACATCCGAGGGAGGTCGTCAAACCTTAGCCATATCAGGTGGTTTTATCCAGGTACTGAAAGACAAAGTGGTGGTTCTGGCGGATACTGCCGAACGGGCTGAAGAGATTGATTTTGATCGGGCGGATGTAGCTAGAGCCGAAGCGGAGAAAAGCATGAAGGAATTGCGCCAGGAAGACAAGGAGAGGTTCGCTTCAGTTAGCTCTAAGATCGCTAAAGAATTGGCCAGGACCAAGGCGGTTAGGAGATGGAAGAAGGTTTCAGGTAAGTAGTTATTTTAAATAATTTTATTAAAATTAAAAAAAGGAGGTTAAACTTATGCCGCATTATTGCCAAGGAGCCTTAATCACTTGTGAAGATTTTCGTCTTCACCAAAGAAAAGACGGACGTAATTACATTGCTGAATTCATTAAAAATTTGGCTATTGATTGCGACCTGATAACCCGGGCCGGAGCCGTTCAGGACCTGGTTAGACCGGAATCCCGGGACTTTACTACCTGTTTGTTGCGAGACACTCGGGTTTCCCGAAAACTCCATGAAGCCGAGTTTGTTTATTTGGTCGGTCATGAAGATTGCGGAGCTTACTCTTCTTTGGGGTTTTCTACCAGGGAGGAAGAGCTGAATCAGCATTTTCAAGATTTATCCGAAGCCAGAAAAACAATTGAGGCCAATTTTCCCGGAACCCAGGTGCTGGAATTCTTTGCCTACCTGCAGGAAGGAACCGAAGATGTTTATGAGATCAAAGCTCTTAAAACCTAACCTAAACTCGATTTCATCTCTATTCCCGGTTTTATAGAAGTCGGAGTAGAAAGATTCCTGTCGATCGAGAAAAACTAAGAAACAAAAAACGCAAGGAGGAACAAGCTGACTTGCGTTTTATTTTTATCGTCCTTCAACAATGCTTTGAATCAAATTTATCTTTTCCAGCACTTAGTCCCGCCTGTGATTATCAAACTCTTCTCTTCTTGACAAGCTGATTTAAGTTGTTAAAATAGAAAAGTGATTAGCACTATCAGGCAGTGAGTGCTAAGAAATATATAACAATAATAATTAATTAATTATATAATCATCTTGTTCATTCGGCTTTTTAACCCCGGGGAGACTTTGTCAGCAACTCAGTGGTTTTCAAAAAGCAATGAATAATTTGGTTATACAAAAGGAATATGAAATTAAAACCTTTGCATGACAATGTGGTGGTAGAGCCCATCACTGAAGAGGAAACCACTAAAGCCGGGATTGTCTTACCGGATACCGTGGACAAGGAAAGACCAGAGAAAGGCAAAGTAGTGGAAGTTGGGCCTGGCAAGCTTTTAGATTCCGGCCAGAGAAGCCAGATAGAGGTGGCCAAGGGAGATGTGGTTATTTTTAAAAAATTCTCACCTGAGGAGATAAAAGTTGACGGTCAAGAATATTTGGTCATCAGTTCGGGTGACATATTGGCTGTTTTAGAGCAATAATAAATAAAAGTAATTTAGTTGCTTGATATTAGCCCACGCTATTATTAAGTAGCTGGAAAATATCTATGAGTAAAAAAGTAATTTTTGACGAGGAGGCTCGAAAGACTTTAAAAAGAGGAGTGGATAAATTGGCCGAAGCGGTCAAGGTTACTCTTGGCCCCAAAGGCAGAAATGTGGTAATTGACAAGGGTTTTGGCGCGCCCACTATCACCAAGGACGGTGTTACCGTGGCTAAGGAAATCGAGGTTTCTGACAAAAGGGAGAATATTGGTGTAGAGATGATCAAGGAAGCCGCTTCCAGGGCTAATGATTCAGCCGGAGACGGCACCACTACCGCCACTATTTTAACTCAAGCCATGATCGATGAGGGTTTGAAGTTGGTAGCTTCCGGGGTTAACCCTATGGAGATCAGAAAAAGCATTGAATCCAAGGTTTCGGCCGTGGTTAAGGAGATCAAAAGTAACAGCAAAACCATTTCCACCGAAGAGGAAATAACTCAAGTGGCCTCTATTAGCGCCAATGATACTGAGGTGGGAAAAAAGATCGCTGAGGCCATGAACAAAGTGGGCAAGGACGGAGTAGTAACAGTGGAGGAAGGTCAATCCTTCGGGGTGGAAGTAGAAGTGGTGGAAGGAATGCAGTTTGATAAGGGTTATGTTTCCCCTTATATGGTAACCAATTCCGAGGCCATGAAGGCAGAGTATAATGACCCTTATATTTTGATCACTGACAAAAAGATCTCCTCTGTTCAAGAGGTTTTGCCGGTGCTTGAAAAAGTGAATGAAGCCGGTAAAAAGGATCTGGTTATAATCTCTGAGGAAATTGAAGGTGAGGCTCTGGCAACTTTTGTGGTTAACAAGATCAGAGGCACCTTCAATGTCTTGGGTGTTAAAGCTCCGGGATTCGGAGAAAGGAGAAAGGCTATGTTGGAAGACCTGGCTATTTTAACCGGAGGAAAGGTTATTTCAGAGGAAGTCGGACTTAAATTAGAAAACACTCAGATAGATGATCTGGGTCAGGCCAGAAAAATCACAGCTACCAAGGATAACACTACTGTAGTAGAGGGTAAAGGTGAAGCTAAACGGATCCAGACCAGGGTAGATCAGATCAAAAAAGAGATTGAGGAAAGTGACTCCGATTACGACAAAGAAGAGTTGCAAAAGCGTTTGGCCAGATTGTCCGGAGGAGTAGGAGTGATCAAGGTCGGAGCAGCCACTGAGACTGAAATGAAGGAGAAAAAAGATAGGATTGAAGATGCTCTTAATGCCACTAGGGCCGCTCATGAAGAAGGAATAGTTGCCGGTGGAGGCCTAGCCTTGGCCCAGGTCAGCAGTATCTTTAAAGGCGAGTCCCAGGACAAGAGTGTGGGAGCCAGGATCGTGGACAATGCTATCTTAGAGCCGGTCAAGCAAATTGCCAACAATGCCGGTAAAGATGGTTCTCTGGTTCTCTATAATATCATCAGCAAGAACAAAAAAGAACAATCCAAAAATATCGGCTATAATGCCATGGGAGATAATTATGAAGACATGGTCAAAGCCGGAATAATCGATCCTACTAAAGTGGTCAGAAGCGCTTTGGAAAATGCTGCCAGCACAGCAATCATGTTTTTAACAATTGAGGCTGTGGTGGCTGATGATCCGGATAAAAAGGATGATGACGGAGGCGCTTCCGCAGGCGGTGGTATGCCCGGCGGAATGGGCGGTGGTATGCCGATGATGTAGGCGCTTTTCCAGTAATTTAAAAAACAGCGACCCGCGGGTCGCTGTTTTTTAAATGTGCAAATCCTGTGTATATAATGTGCAAACAATGTGCAAAAAAAACGGCTCTATGTCAAAAAGTGTGGTAGCCAACCACTAAAGCAAATGGCAAAAAACC
>CAZWNU010000010.1:15334-32676 GCA_964635515.1 uncultured Gammaproteobacteria bacterium | reverse complement strand
TTATTTACTTAATAATGGCTTGTTGTCCAAAATGAGCTGGACTAGCACAAACCCTTGCAAATTAAATACGTTACTGATATCTTTTTTCATAGAAAGTAGTGGTTAATTTTTAGCTAGAGTTGTAAACTCCGTTCATAGCTAATTATGCCACTACTTTTTTTAGTTTTCCACCACACTAATTATTATAGAGCCGAGAATCAATTGACAAAAGAAGCAAAATGATATTTCATATTAAGTAGGGCCTTTCAAAGCTTTTTTATTTTGGTGATTGCTGCGAACACCGATCGCAGTATTGCGAGTCCATGCTTGCCTCGCAATACCCTATTGTCAAACATAATAGGGCTAAGCCAAAATAATCAAAGAGAGTCCTATCCGAAAGGAGGAATAGGAAAGTCGGGTGGAACCGAGAGAAGATCGCAAAGCCTCGTTCCGGTATAATAACAGCCTTGGGTTGTTGGTATGCCGGAACGGGGCTTTTTGTCTAAACTAGAAAATTCAAATTCTATGAGTCAAAAACCATTAAGAGTAAAAATATTATACTGTTAATTATAAAACAAAAATAACTAAAAAAGAGCCAGGTTAAAACCTGCCTCCGGATCGGATCTTTCGAAGCCGAAAAAACATTTTTTTGTGACAAATTATATTTCCTACAATTCTAGCTAGGTTTTTTTAATCTTATTTTTCGACTGAAACTTAAATTTCTGTAGTGGTCTGTTGAGTTGAGATAATAGATGCTGATCAACTTATCTTTCCTAAAAATAAAGCTGGACAAAGAACAATTAAACAAATTCAACTCAGGACTTTTACGTAAAGAGAAGCCCATAGATGTCCCCACGCAACCACGAATAACATTGCCGTGGCTTACTATTAAAATTTTTTTTCCGACATTGTTTTGCAAAATCTTTTGAAAAAATTTTATGGTTTTTTTAGCTCTGATAGTAGATCCTATTCCCTCGATTAAGTTCTTCTCCAAAGAAGAATAATCATAAACATCTTTATGATATTCAACCAACTCTTCGTGGATAGAAGGTTTTTTCTTTTGATGACGGGATATGATCTCGGCTGTCTCCATGCTTCGAGACAAGCTGCTACTTAAAATCAGATCAAATTGAAAATTTTTTAGATATTCAGCTGTCTCTTCGGCCTGAAGACGTCCTTCTTTGGTTAATTTCGGGCCGGGGTTTAGAGGTTGGTCTTTTTTATGAGAATAACTTCTGGCATGACGAAGAAAGGTAACTAAGGTTTTCATATAATAAAAATTAAATTAATTATTTTTATTATATCAAAAATTGTTGAAATCCTCTAATTTCCAATATTTTTCCAGTTGCTTAATCAAAAAAAATGGTATAAAATGATAAAAAGGAGATTTAAACATCTATTATGATTGATTTTAGTGATTTTTTTAAACTCAAACAAGCGGATAGACACAAATTCTGCAGTCGTATCATAGAAAGCAGCTCCGCCCATGGAGATTTTTATTTTTTGGTTTTATTATCTTCTCTGATAGTGTCCTTGGGACTTTTGGCTGATAATGTTATTCTTGTCATCGGGGGCATGGTGGTAGCTCCGATATTATCACCGATACTAGCCCTTGCCCTGGGCCTGGTTATAAATGAACCTAAAGTGGTTATAAGGTCGATGAAAATATTTCTGATTACTTTTATATTGGTCTTTACCTTAACCGGAGTAGTAGGACTTTTTTCTGAAGCTCAGATGGGAGAAATAGCCTTGATCCAGATAATGAAGCCGACTATTTTTAATTTTTTTGTATCCCTGGTAGCAGGTATTGCTGCCAGCTACACCTGGGCCAGGCCTCGACTGGATGAAACATTGCCCGGAATAGCAATAACCGTCACCCTGGTCCCGCCTCTGGCGGCGGTAGGCCTGGCTTTTTCCGGAGGTGAATTTTTACTGGCCGGAGACGCTTTAAAAACTTTTCTTTTAAATACCTTGGGGATTGTCTCTGCTAGTCTAATTGTGTTCTCCTTAATGGATTTTTATAAAGCCAAGAGAAAAGTGGTGGAAGAAGTAAAAGAGGAGGAGAAGATTATAAAACAAAATAAAAAAGAGAAAGAGAAAAAAGATGGGAACTCTAAGTAATGTTAAAGAAAAATTGGCAGGTAAAATAAACGAATTATTGGGCCAAGATTTGGTAAGCCCAGAAAACTTGGTCTACCCCCTGCACAAGGAAATGGGAGATGTAAGTCTTCCATGTTTTAATTTGGCCAAAAAAACAAAAAAAGACCCTGGGCAAATAGCTGAAGACCTCAGGGACGAGATGGAAAAATCAGATATAGTAGATGAGGCTAAATCAGCAGGGCCTTACCTTAATTTTTTTCTAAACAAAGAATTTCTAATATCAAAAATCATTGCGGAAGTGGATCAAGGGGGAGCGAAGTATGGTCACAATAAAGACGGTCAAGAAAAGAGAGTCCTGGTAGAATATTCCAATGTCAACACACATAAAGAATATCATGTCGGACACCTGAGAAATATTTGTTTTGGCGATTTTGTGGTCAGAATTCTAAGCGCCAATAACTTCTCCTCAATTCCGGTCTCTTATGTTAACGATTTTGGCATCCACGTGGCCAAAACCTTATGGAATCTAGAAAACTATCTAAAAGAGAATTATCCTGAACAAGATATTAAAAATTTGCCGGATAAACAGAAGGGATATATTCTGGGTAAAGCCTATGCCGATGCCGCTCAAAGGATAAAGAAAAACCCTGAAGTTCAAGAAGAGGTTGTGGGCTTTATGAAAAAAATAGAAAAAAGGGAGGGTGAAGAATATGAATTATGGCAAGAGACCCGATCCTGGAACATCAAACAATTCGAGGAAATATACCAGGAACTGGGAGTAAGCTTCCAAGATCTTTTTTACGAAAGTGAGCATATAGAGGAGGGAAGGGAAATAGTGGAAGAGCTTTTGTCAAAAGGAATTCTGAAAAAAAGCCAGGGAGCTATCATAGCCGATTTGGAAAAACACGGACTGGGAGTCCTGGTTATTGTTCGTTCTGACGGGACTTCAACCTACCCGGTGGCGGACCTCGCCTTAACCAAGGTTAAAACAGAAAAACATCAACCGGACCGATCAATCTATGTAGTTGATAATCGTCAAACCCTTTATTTCAAACAGCTGTTTAAAATATTTGAGTTGGCGGGATACGAGCAAGAAATGATACACCTGAGTTATGATTTCGTAAAACTCCCCGGGGGAATGATGGCCTCTAGGGAGGGTAATGTTATTACTTATGAGGAGTTAAAACAGGAAGTTTATCAAAGAGCTCTCCAGGAAACAAAAAAGAGGCACCCGGATTGGCCTCAAGAAAAACTGGAGGAAACAGCCAGAAAAATCGGGATTAACGCTATTAAGTTTGAAATGCTTAAAGTAAATCCGAATAACGTGATCACTTTCGATATCGACCAAGCCCTCAGTTTTGACGGCTTCACCTCCGCCTATATTCAATATACCAATGCTCGAATTGAAAGTATAATTAAAAAAACCGAGGGAGAGGAAGTCGACCCCGAACCAGGCAATTATGAAAAAGAGCTAAAAGAAGAAAGAGAGATCGAGCTGATAATGAAGTTGGGTAAATATCCGGAAATAGTGACCACCTCAGGTAAAAAATTCGATCCCAGTGAAATCGCCAAATATCTTTTTGAACTTACTCAAATATTCAATGATTATTATCATTCAGTCCCGGTTCTAAAAAGCAACACCGGAACCAGGAAGGCCAGGTTGGCTCTACTGCGCGCGGTATCCCAAGTTATTAAAAACGGCTCGGACCTGCTGGGACTGAGCCAAATATCAGAGATGTAGATAAAAATTTGAGAGTGAGTCAATCGCTTAAGCAAAAAGACGAATCTTTCAAGATTATAACAAAAAAGTTGGGAATCTTTCCTAGCTTTTCTTTTTTCCGCCTTTTCTAAAGATCTTGGTCCTTTTGATTATCTCTTCCTTTAACTGCTTAAATCCGGCTGGGGTTCTGAATGTCGGTTTCCCGGGTTGTTTCCCTACCTGGGAATGTTTTTTCTTCATAGTTTTATTTTAACAACAGACCGAATGTTTTTCAATAAAGCACTTGACTATCCGGTTTAGATGGACTAAATTAAAGACCAAACTCAAATCAAGGAAAAAATAAGGAGGGGTATGGACAAAGAAAAAACAATTAAAGTAGCAAGGGTAATAACAATACTCCACCTAATCGAAGGCGGAAACCAAGGTCAATTAAACCTGATCAACTGTCCGGAGATCAAAAAAAACCTGGCCCAACTGGCGGAAAAAGGATTTATAGAACGAAAAAAAGGCGCTTTAAAACTCAAAACTAAAGGTAAAAAACTCTTAGATAATTTGAGCTTCAAACAAAGACAGAGATTTAAGAGATTCTTTTTTGCCCATCAAAAAACCCCTTGAATCAAGATCAAGGGGTTTTAAAATTTTTCCATTAATTATATCCAAGTAAGGCAGGCCACTCTGTCTTCTTCTTGCTTCAACTTCATCAAGCCTACCCCCTGAGTGTCTCTTCCGGTTTCACTGACCGAGGAAAAAGGCAGGCGGATGACCTGACCCTTTTCTGACATGATTATCAGGTCTTTTTCTTTTAATTTTTCTGGATCGACCAAGTAAGCATTGACCAATTTTCCTGTTTTTTCGGTGATCTTGGCTGTCCTGATTCCGGCACCGCCCCTGCCTTGAGGTTTGTACAAACTCAAAGAGGTCCTTTTGCCAAAACCATTCTCCATTATAGTTAAAATTTGAATATTTTTATCTTTACCCAGATCGACCACTCCCATGCCCACAACATAATCATCTTTTTTCAACCTGATACCGTGAACACCACTGGCAGAACGACCCATGGGACGAACTTCACTCTCTTCAAAACGTATAGACTGCCCCTTAGCGGTAATTAATTGAATGTGATCATCTCCACTACTGGGTTTGGCCCAAATCAATCTGTCACCATCTCTCATTTTAATAGCTATCAGACCGGAACTCCGAACATTGGAAAAAGAGTCAATGTCAACTTTTTTAACCAGGCCCTGTTCTGTGGCAAAGAATAAATATTTGGCTTCAGAAATCTTTTCTAAAGGCAGGATTGAAGTAACCTTTTCATTGTTGCTGAGCTGCAAAAAATTAACAATAGCTGTTCCCTTGGCTGTTCTGGCAGCCTGAGGTATCTCATGGGCTTTTAATTGAAAAACTCTCCCCCTGGTAGTAAAAAACAAAAGGTCAGAATGGGTCATGGTAGAGAATATAAATTCCACCATGTCCTCCTCTTTAGTGGTCAGACCCATCACACCTTTTCCTCCTCGGGCCTGAACTTTAAAAGTATCCGGGGAAACCCTTTTGATATAGCCATCCCTGGTCATAACAATAATAGTTTCTTCATTCGGGACCAGATCCTCAGTGTTGAACTCCTTAGCCCCTCTTTCCACCACTTGAGTTCTTCTATCATCTCCATACTTATCTAAAATCTCTGTTAATTCCTTTTTGATCACTCCTCTGATCTTTGCTTGGGATTTTAAAATTATCTCTAATTCCTTAATTAGTTTTCGCTTTTCTTTCAATTCTTCCTCTATTCTTGATCTTTCCAAATTAGCCAAATTCTGAAGTTTCATCTCTAGTATAGCCACAGCCTGCTCCTCGCTCAATTTGAACTTTTTTATTAAATTGACCCTGGCCACATCCTTGTCTTTGGAGGCTTTAATTATCTTAATGACCTCATCAATGTTCTTTAAAGCTATCATCAAACCCTCCAGTATATGAGCCCTGGCTTTGGCCTTAGCCAAATCAAATTCGATCCTTCTTCGAACAACCTCTTCTCGATGTTTAATATACTCCTCTAAAACCATTTTTAAAGTAAGGACCCGAGGCTGAATTCCGTCCACTAAAGCCAACATATTAACGTTAAAAGTATTTTGCAGCGGGGTTTGTTTGTATAGGCTATTCAAAATCTTTTTGGGGTAAGCTTCTTTTTTTAACTCAATAACTATTCTAACACCTTCTTTGTCTGACTCGTCTCTTAAATCTTTAATATCTTGAATCTTTTTGTTCCTGACTAAATCAGCAATCTTTTCTACCAAACTAGCTTTATTTGTCTGATAAGGGACCTCGGAAATAATAATCTTGAATTTCCCCCCTTTGCCCTCTTCAATCTCAGCTTTCCCTCGCATCACAATCCCGCCTCTGCCGGTAGCATAGACCTGTGCGATATCTTTTTTATTATATATAATTCCACCGGTGGGAAAATCCGGCCCCTTAACAATTGTGGCCAACTCATCAATGGAGGTGTCCGGTTTATCTATTAAACGAATAACAGCCTCTCCTATCTCCCGAAGATTATGAGGTGGAATATTAGTGGCCATGCCCACCGCAATACCCATAGTTCCGTTGAGAAGCAGTTGCGGCAACTTGGCTGGCAAAACCGCAGGCTCGTTATGAGAGCCGTCAAAATTTGGAGTAAAATTGACTGTATCCTTTTCTATATCGTAAAGAAGTTCTTCGGATATGGGGGCTAAACGAGCCTCTGTGTACCTCATGGCCGCTGCTCCGTCTCCATCCATTGAACCGAAATTACCTTGACCGGTAACCAGAGGGTATCTCATGGAAAAATTTTGGATCATTCTGACCATAGAATCATAAACCGCCGCATCTCCATGAGGGTGATATTTACCCAAAACTTCACCTACTACGGTGGCTGATTTCTTAAACTTAGAGTTCGATCTAAGTCCCACTCCCCACATAGCATACAAAACCCTGCGATGAACCGGTTTAAGTCCATCCCTCACATCAGGAAGAGCTCTCTGAACAATAACGCTCATTGCATAATCCAAGTAAGACTTGCTCATCTCCTCCACTATGGGCTGATTGCGGACCAGTCCGTACTTGGTTTGCTCATGATCCTGACTACCCGGGGGAAGATCCGAGTTATTCTGAGAATCCTTTTTTTTCTTATTTTCATCCTTTGAACTCATATAAAAAGTTATTTATTTTTTATTAATAAAAAAAGAGTCTGTAAAAAATAATTTTTGACCTTTTTGTTTTAATCATTAATGTTTTCTTCCAGCCTCTCCTTTAGCTCTTGCAGAAAATGAGAGGTAGTGATTGTTCTCGTTTCCGGTTCTTGAGAAGAGACGGTGTCATCCAAAGCTTTTTCTGTGGACAAGGTGGAAGAAGCAAAAACTTTAAAGTCTTTGACCTCCTCTTTTGTGTCATCAACGGTATTTAAGAGACTGGACATAAGCTCATCTATTTCTCTTTCTGTCTGGCTATCATTGACAATACTAACATCAAAATCAGACTTTAAATTGAAACCCCACAATAAAAATATCAAAGTTAAGAAAAAAACTGTTCCGGCGGCCATTAAAAATTTTTTATCTCTTTCAATTTTGTCTGAATTTTTTTTAGAAATTTTCTCTGTCATAAAATTAAAAATTAAAAACTACCAACTCCATATTTTCTTGAGGTAGTTCTTTTTTAGAAATTTTCAATTTGTCTTCATAGCTTGGCTTTATTCCCAGTTCTTTTATAAAAGAATCTACTCCTTCCAGGTCAATCTTTAAACCGGGAACTTTGTAATGCATAGGAATGACCATTCTTGGCTCTATCTGAGACACCACCTTAACAGCATTCTTACTATCCAAGGTATAGGTTCCTCCTACCGGAATCATTAATATATCCACGCCCACCAAGTGTTCCAATTGTTTGTTATCAAGCACATGGCCCAAGTCTCCCAAATGGACCACGGAAATTTCTTCGATCTCCAACCTGTAAATAACATTTCTCCCTCTTTCTTCTCCTTCTTTTTCATCATGGAAAGAGTCAACTCCCTGAATCATAACTCCCTTGAGGTCGTATTCTCCGGCAGAGCTTACGATAAAAGGTTCCCCTCTCAAAGAGCCGGTGTTGCTATGATCGAAATGATCATGGCTGACCGTCACTATGTCAGCCTCAAAATTGGGAACTTTTAACCCCAAAGAGTTGTCAAAAGGATCAGTGACCACTGTTATCCCGTCTGAACCGATTTTGTCCTGAATCCGAAAACAAGATTGTCCCCACCAAGTAATAATCATAAAAACAATATAAATTTAAAGATGAGCTAAATTCGATTACTTTTAGTTTAGCAAAATAAAACCTTTTAGTCAATTCAATTTGTCCCTTTTTTAGGGCTAAAATTGGTATTTTCGACTTTAGGAAACGAGGATTAATAGTTAAGTTTATTAAGATCCAGTTTTTCTTTATCCAGAACCCCCTCTCCGTAATAGTGCTTAAATCTTTCTACATGAGTTTTTAGTTGCTTCTTAGTCCAATCATACTCCGGAGAGTCTGTTTGGCCAGCATCTTCCATGCTCTCTAAAACGGCCTGGTGACCCAAAATATTCCTTAGGTCTTGGCTGGCAAGAGTCCATCTACCTTCTTTTATTAATTCTTGATATTGAGGAGAATTAAAATCAACCAAATCTCTGGGATTAGAGTTATACAAACTAAATTCTAACTTTGTGATATCACCATCTTGGTCCCGCGAAAATCTTATGTTGTCTACCTGGGCCCCCTCAGAAAGATTAAATTCTTCTGATTCTGGTGCTGAGGCTTCCGCTAAAGGCTCACTTTCAAGCCCAAGTTTATTTTTATCCAAAAGATCTTTTCCATAAGAGTCTTCAAATTCCTTTACAAGGCCTTCCAGACTATCTTTAGTCCATTGATGTTCCTGCGAACCGGGTCTTGTTTCCCCAAGCACCTCCAGTAAACTCTGGTATTCTGAGATTTTATTTAGTTTTTCTTCAGCTTCAGGGTTTTCTGAAAAAAATTTACTGGCTTCCGAGCTATTTTTGTCTAATAAAACTTCCGGGTTATAGCTATTCAATCTTAGGCCCTCCACTCCCAAAATATTTTCTCCTTCATCATCGTAGACAAACCTAACCCTTTCCGGTTCAACCTCCCCACCTTTGCCCGGATCTTCTTGAACAGGACTTTCGCTTGGCCTGACCTTATCTCTTGGCCTCTCGACTACTACTTCCGAATCGCTCGACTCTGATACCCCCTCATAGCCGGATGGTCCTCCCTGCCTGGCGGGGTCATGATCATCAAAACTTAAATTAAAGAACTTATCTATCATTTCATTGGCTTCATCCAAGGTGTCTTTGGAAATATCACCCTCAACATTCCATAAAGAGAATAATCCGGGTCCTTCGGTCTTTATTTTCCCCTTGTTCCAATCCAGAGAAACCTCCCAATTGGAATCAAAAGGGCCCCACCTGTCCTTAGGTAACAATATACGAACATCTCCCTTGGAAGACTTGGTCACCTCAACATCTTCCAGATCAAAATTTACCATAACTTCACTAAACAGCGATTTAGCCGCTTTCTCTAACTCTTCCCCGGAAGAAAATTTTATTCTGGCCAAATCCCGGAGATAGCGGTCACCCTGAGCGCCTTGAAAACTTTCATAGTTTACCTGCCCAAAAAATCTTTGTACCTCATTGTAGCTTTCCTGAGTATGACCTAAGTCTACATTGGATTCTCTAGTAACCTCTTTAACAAAAGTAAAAATTTTTTCTGCTTCTTGCTCCCAACCTCCTCGACCGCTTTCCTGTAATTGTTTAACAAATTTAAGCTTTTCCTCATCAGCAGAAGAAAGCTCCTTAGGATCGATTCCCAATCTCTCCAATGCTCCCATTTCTGGCTCACCTAGAGAGCCAGTCAGTTCTCGGGTTCTTTCAATCGACTTTTGCTCCCTTATCTGGTCCTTAATTTCGCTGATCGGACCCTCTTCATTGATTGCGCCAGAGGCAGTTCCTTCATCTGTTTCAATCTTCCAGTTATTATTTTCGTCAATTATTACTTCATATTCCTGGCCATTGACCGAAACCGTGGTAGAGATATCTCTTTCTCCCAGCTTCTCACCTCCAAAATTAACCTTATTAGGATCAATTCCTAATTTTCTAGCTCTCTGATCAGCCCAATTTTCCCTAAGCTCGCTCTCACTGACTGCCCTGGCCTTAAGAGCACTTTCTCCTTGTTCCACATAGATCTCTCCTGTCTCAGAATTTATATTAACCTTATTTCCCTCGTAAATAAGGTTTTGAAGATTTTTCCCTTCATCCATGTCCAGATTAGAGACGGACATCTTGTTTATAGCTTGCTCCAACAAACTCTCTCTGTTTTCCGAAGTTATATCCTCATGGTCTGGATAGTATTTTTCTATAAAGGCCTCTTGGGCACTTGGGTCAGCATCTTTCAAAAGTTGCCTACTTATTTTAGTCAGATTATCACCCTGCTCTACTGTCTGGGATAAGGAGTTTAATTCTCCCACATACTGCCTCAATCCATCCAAGTTCTCGTTTTTAATAAAAGCCAAGACCTTGGCCACATCAATATCCTCCGGATCCAAATTTTTTAAGTACTCCAAGTAAGGAGACCTATCTGCATCAGAAAAGTCCAGCAAATAAATTTTGATTTCTGGGTCAAAATCAAGTCTAATCACCTCAATTTCACTTGGGGAAATAGCTCCGTTTTCAAGCCCATTCTCGATTATCTTTTCTAAAACCCCCGGGTCCAATCCAGCTAATTTATCAAGTAGGTCATTATTATTATCTAGAAATTCTGCAAAATCCGGGTCTCTGATTATTTTAACAATGATAGCTTGGGGCAATTCCAGGCCTCTGATCTTATCTATGGTCTCTGGACTAGGATAATAATCCAGACCTTCATCAGGGCTGGGTGTTTCTTCCCTCCCAGGATCATCACCACCCTCCGGAGCCGGAGATTCTTCCTCTCTTCCCTCCTCAGAAGTCTCAGCTCCTTTTTCTCCTTCAGGAGTCCTCTCGGGCTCCATATGGTCTTCCGGGTCAACTTCTTCAGCGCTTCCCCAACCAAAACTATCAGCCAACCTACCACCCATCCATTGACCGGCAAAGGCAAAACCGGCAGCCATACCAGCCCCCTTTAAGGCATCTTTTATTATTTTCGATTTTCTGTTTTTGCTTACTCTTGATTCTATTTTTTCAAGAAACTCATCCACAACCTTTTTGTCTTGCTTATAAGAAGTTTTTAGTTTTTCATTATTTTCGCCTTCGGAAAACCAATGTTGCATCTCTATACTCCTGGCTTTAGCTATTCTTTGAATAAAATCATATTGATTTTTAAACCTCTTTAGATCATCGCCAAAATCTATTTCTCCTTTTCTAATCTTAGAATCAATTTCTTCTAGGTGATGATGAAGGGATTTTATAGCTTCATGTCTTCCTTCTTCGCTTGTTTTTGAGTCCTCTATGGTTTTGGTTAAATCATCTAGAGCACTAGAATAATAATTCCAGTCAACTACATCTTTCTCCAGAGTTTCTTTAATATATAACTGACTTAATTTCTCCTCTACTATTTCTCTATCTCTTTCTAGTCCTTCTAATTTTTTAATTTTTTTGTTAATTTCGCCTTGTCCCTCTTCTTCTTTTTTCAATTTTTCCACTTCTTTTTTCAATTTTTTAATTTCTTCTTTAATTTCGTCTAGTCTCTTTTCTAATAATTCTTTATTATCTCCTTTTTCTGGTTTTGGTGCCGATTTTCGTTGCTCCTCAAGTTTTTTTATCTTTGATTCTGTTTCTTCTTTATACTTCTTTAGATCATCCTTTTTTTCTTTATTAGTATCTGGTTTATCTATTTCTTCCTGGATTCCTTCCCTTATCTTCTTTAGGTGTTCTATTCTATATTCAACTCCACCTCCTGTGTAATAATATTTTTTAAGTTCATCTCCTCCTTCTTCTTCTGGAGAATTACCCTTTAAGGACTCGCCCCTCCTAGACCTAATATCTAGCTCACTCAGAGCCTCTTTGGATCTTTTTTGCCCCATATAACCACCGATAATAGATGCGCCTATAGGAGCACCACAGGCTGCCAGACCACTCCCAACCGCCCCCAAAAGAGCGGTTGCCCCTGCCCTAGCAGTAAGACCACCTGCTAAATAAGCTCCTCGTTCTGTTATGGTATCTCGCATAGCATTTTTCCAGGTCTTTTGGTTTTGAATATTCCGAAGGGCTTGTTCTATTTCAGGATTATGATTAAATAACCTGTTGGCGTAGATTTGATATTCAGCTTGATTAACCTTAGAAGCGGCCTCTTTTTCTCCTTGACTCTCTTTCATCATGTTCAACAACCCTTCTTTAGCTTCTTCAAATTTTTTACTAATCTCTTCAAATTTCTTCCTTTTTTCTTTAACATTAGAATGTCTCCATTCCTCTGGAATCCTGGCAAACTCATTGGCAATATTGTTGAATTCTTTGACTCCTCTTTCTTCTCTTTCTGGTGCGCCCTCTTCTACAGAAATAAACTTTATTTTAAACTCACCTTTTTCAACTTCAACCTCGGGATCATATTCCTTCATTCCCTGAACCAATTGTTTTAAATAACTTCCGTGCTCAATCATTCCTCCTTTAATGATATCTTGGCCTATCTTTTCCTCCTTCTTCCCAATTTGATAATGCTTGGTCATTCCCTTCCAGATTTTTCTTAGAAATCCGGATTCACTAACATCATCTTTATATTTCTTTTTAGCTTCATCCTCGACTCTGCCCAAAATTATCTGCTTTAGATTTTCATGAATCAAAAGTTGTTGACCTTTGGAAAGATCAATAAACCCTTCGAGTTCTACTAGCGAATCTTTTTCTATACCTAATTCTTCAAACTTCTTAACAACTTCAGGGTCAAGGCTAATTCTATCTTTTTCTCTCTTCTCTAATTCTAAAACTCTTTCAGCCAAAACATCAATCCTTTCATCCAACCTCCCAGCCTCTTCTACTAATTTTTCACGATCTTGCGCAGAAAGGTTTTCTAAATTTTTTAAACCTTCTTCGAGTTCTTTTATCTTTTTATTTAATGTTCCTTTAAGTTCATCATGAGCTTCTTCTAAACCTCCAAACTGATCTATTAAATATCCTATTTTAGTCTCTAATGTTCTCTTGTTATTATCAATTTTTACTTTTATACTTGCAAATTCCCCTAAAACCCTTTTCTCTAATTTATCCATTCTTCCTTTTAATTCTTCCAAGCCCCCTGTATCACCTCCTCCTATTTCCTCTAGATCTTTTATCTTTTTCTTTATTTTATCAATTTCTTGTTCTAGCTTATCAACATCCCCTCCTTTTCCCTTTATTTCTTCTATCTTTATTTTAAAAACATTTAACCTTTGATTAAAAGTTTGGATCTTTGCCTCTACTCCAGATACCCTTGTCTCCAAAGTTTCTATCCTAGAACTTATATTATTAATTTCATTCTTTAAATTTTTGATATCTTCCAGGGAAAAATTCTCTATATTTTCTAACTTCTTTTTTAGTTGGTCAATTTCAGCTTGTAACCCTTCATCTGTTTTTTGTAATAAGTCAAATTTTTCTTCTAAAAATCCTATTTTAAATTCTAATTCACTCTTAGTTCTTGTAATTCTCTCGTTTAAATCATCGAGTTTATTAAAAACTCTCTTTTCTAAATCTTTCATCTCTTTTCTTAAGTTTTCTAAATCATCTGGTGACTCCTCTAGTTTTTCTATTCTTCTCTTTATTTCAACAATTTCCCTTCTTAGCTCTTCAACACCCTCTACTCCTTTTTCCTTCATTTCTTCTATCCTCCCTTCTAAAAAACTTAACCTTTGATTAAAAGCATCTATTCCTGTCTCTGTGGCAGATACCCTCCTCTCCAAGTCTTTAATAGATACTTCCAGAGAATCAACTTTGTTTTTTAATTCTTCGACATCTTTTAAAGAGGGGTCTACCAAATCTTTCAAGGAACTTTCAAGTTCGGAAATTCTTTTTTCAAGTTCTTTATCTTTTTTTTCTAGACTTGTTATTCTTCCTTTCCAATGCAATATCTTATTGCTTAATTCTTCCTTGGTCTTCTCAATTTTTTCATCTATTTCTGCAACTCTTTCTGAAATCCTTCTTTCTAACTCTTTCATCTCTTTTCTTAAACTTTCCAAATCCCCCGAATTATCCCCGCCTTTCGACTCTAGTTCTTCTATTCTTTTTTCTATTTTAGCAATTTTCTCTCTTAACTCTTTAACATTTTTTTCTCCTTTTATATTTACATCTTCTATACTTTTTTTTAAAAAATCTACTACCATTAAAAAATCATCTCTTCCTGATGCTTCATTAATAATATTAATAATATTTTCATTATTTAACTGGCCTTCTTGGTTTCCTCCTTTTGCCTCTTGCTTTTTTTGGAATGTGCCATTCGCCTCCTCAGGTTTTTCTCCAAAATTTTTCTCACTCATATGAATAAAATTATTTTTAAAAATAGTTTTGTTTACAAGTTGGAAGCTTTAATTTTTACTTCCATGTTGTTATTTTTTGATTTAATGCCTACAAAACACCTTCTTTTATTATAGCTTTTTGTTATTCGACAGTATAGCACTGGCCTTTTCCCACGCAGAATGAGTTTGAGTGACTAAAAATTTGGTAGAAACAGTTGCTTTTCTAAAAGACAAATAAGTTTTATCTGGAAAAATAAACTCCGTTATCTTCTTCATCATCCTCTTTCTCTTTTACTTCCTTAGAAAAACCTAGGTCATCAGATTCTTCATCGCTTTGTGATTCTTTTCGGTTTTCTGAACCCTCTTCTGTCTCGTCTTCGACCTCATCCTCTTCAATATCAAAATAATTTTCTGGTGCTTGAGCCTCTTCTCTGTCATGGGTTTCGACTCCGCTTACACCCTCCATTCCTTGATAAGACTCTTTGTTAATCAAAACCTCTCGGGGCTTGGAACCGTTGCCAGGACCCACAATACCGGCCTCCTCCAGTTCATCTAAAAGTCCTGCTGCCCTGGCATAACCAACCCTTAGCTTTCTCTGCAGAAAGGAAGCCGAAGCTTTCTCAAAATCAACCACAAGCCTCTTAGCCTCTTCAAAATAAGCGTCCCTACCATTTTCATCCGAACTTGATTGACCTTGATCAAAGGCCTTGATGGTCATCCCTTCTACTTTTTGGTTATCAGTGACCTCTTCAAGATAGTCAAAGTCACTACTATGTTCTTTGATATAATTAACCACTCTTTTCACCTCGGCATCACTAACAAACACCCCTTGAATTCTTTTAGGTTTAGACATATCCGGATTTACAAAAAGCATATCTCCTTGACCCAACAACTTCTCCGCTCCTTGAGAATCCAAAATAGTTTTGGAATCTATTCCCGAGGCTACTGAGAAAGCGATCCGTGCCGGGACATTAGCCTTGATCAAACCGGTTATAACATCAACACTGGGTCTTTGGGTAGCTAAAATAAGGTGGATGCCTACCGCTCGGGCCATTTGGGTCAATCTAATAACACCTGCTTCTATTTCCCTGGGAGCAGAGACCATCAGGTCGGCCAACTCATCAACCACGAAGACGATATAGGGCATCTTTTCGGTATTAGGGGCATTATTATAGGAGGTTATATTCCTCTTCTTGGACTTAGACAACAACTCAAACCTCCTGTCCATTTCGTTCAAACACCACTTAAGAGCATTAACAGTTTTGTTAACATCGGTTATCACCGGTGTTAAAAGGTGAGGAATACCGTCATAAATAGGTAATTCCACTCTTTTGGGGTCGACCATAATAAATCTAAGGTCATCAGGATTATTTTGGTACAAAAGACTGACAATAACAGAATTAATACAAACCGATTTACCGGAGTTAGTCGCTCCGGCTATCAGCAAATGAGGCATCCGAGAAATATCATACATCCAACTGTGACCGGTAACATCTTTACCCAGAGCCATCATTAAATTATTTTTTCTGCTTTTAAACTCCCTGCTGGACAAAACCTCTCTCAAGGTGACAACAGCCTTGACCTTGTTAGGCACCTCAATACCCACTAAGGCCTTACCTGGTATGGGAGCCTCGATCCTAATAGGGTGAGCGGCCAAGGCTAAGGCCAGATCATTTCCCAGATTGGTTATCTTGGACAACTTGACCCCTTCGGCCGGTTTTAAAGTATACTGCGCAACAGTGGGCCCGATTTCTACATCCCCCATTTCTACGGGTATGCCAAAATTCTCTAGAGTTCTTTGGATTATCATGGCATTGTATTTTACATCCCCACTACTGGCCTTGCCTGATTTATCGTTCAAAAGGTTAAGAGGAAGGTCTATGTTTATGTAGCTAGGCTCCCAATTTGATTCAACTTTGCTTTCTTGTTTTTCCGGTCTCGACCCGGATCCGGAAGAGTCAACAGGATCTTTCTGATCTAAAGGAGCTTCTTCCATTTTTTTTCTGGAAAACAGAGGAGCTTCTTCCTCTTCTTCATGGCTGTCCTCTTCCTCTTCTTCCTCCATTTCTTCAAACTCCTCCTCTTCTCCCTCCTCTTCTCTTCGGCCAGGGGCAAAGATCCTCATTAACCCGGAAAAAAACCACTTGAAAGGAAGGAGAAGTTTTGCAATTAAGCTTTGACTTCCGATTATTCTGCTCAAGGTGGTGTTAAAAATTAATAGTATAGAGATTATAAAAAGGGCTAGCAAAACCAGTAAAGCACCCCAAAAACTAAGCAAACTATAAAAAAGCGAGGCAAAGAAGGATCCAAGGTAACCTCCGCCTCGACCGGCATCAGCTATCAGACTCCAGTCTTCACGAGGATAGAAAATATGAAAAAGAGATTGGAGAGATAAAAGAAAGAAAAAAAGACCGAGATAGTGAGCTCCTCTAAAAAGACTGGTCTTTTTTCTGTATAAAAGCAAAGCCCAGATTATCAAAGCTGCAGGAAAGATCCACTTACCAAAACCCAAGGCTAAGGCCAAGCCTCTGGCTAAATAATCTCCGGCCGCTCCCCCCAGCCCAAACAGGCCAATAAAGCTTAAAGCCCCTAAGGTTAAAACCAAAACAACAAAAATAGCTCTTTTGGTCTCAGAGCTAACCTGAAAATCCGGGAAAGACATATAATCCAAGGAGTCTTTGTCATTCACCCTGTTTTTTTTGTTATTTTTTCTTTTTTTTCTGCCTCTGGCCATAAAATTTGTTTATACTAAGTATTATATCATAAAAATAAGCGAAAAAAAAGGCCTATTCCAGGAAAAATAAGCCTTTTTTTGGTTAAAACATGCCAAGTAAAAAAGCTCTTAACCGTTCTGCTTGCCCTCTCTTTGCTCTTTTATGAGAACAATCAATAAAACTATAACCACCAAAAACAAAACCTCTGATAAGTATTTGGTCCATTTGCTGTTTTGAGCTTGAGAAGAAAGAATCAGTTTATCAGAATTATCTGAAGATGAGGTGGTGACCTCTTCTTGGTCCGAATTATCATTATCCTCACCGGAATTAACCAGCTTAATATCCTCATCAGATCTGGGCAAGAGCCTAGGGTCTGATCGAAATTTGTTGA
>CAZWNU010000010.1:0-15234 GCA_964635515.1 uncultured Gammaproteobacteria bacterium | reverse complement strand
CTTCCAGGGAGAAGAAGGAGCTTGAAGGGGATTCATCTTTCTTGTCTTCATCTTTGTCCTTATCTTTCTCATCTTCGTCTTTATCTTCATCTTTCTTATCTTCATCTTGACTCTCCTCACCTTTTTCTTCTTGGTCACTCGACTCATCAAATTCTTTTTCCTCTTTTTTATCATCGTCCTCCTTCTGGTCCTCATCTTCCTTCTTTTTTTCTTCCTTGTCTTCTTTTTCTTGATCATCTAACTCCTCCTCTTCTTCCTTATATTTATCACCTAAAACAGAGGAGGTAATTTTAATATCCTCATCAGATCTGGGCAAGAGCCTAGGGTCTGATCGAAATTTGTTGACCAGGCCTACCACTTCCAGTTCATCTCCCTCGGAAATGTCAGAAACATCCAGATGATCTTGAAGATAGACCCTGACCTCTGCTACTTGGTCATCAAGATAAAAACTGTTACCGCCGGTCTGGGTAACTTCTCCTTGGACGGAGACAAAATTAGCGGTATTTTCTTCTATTTCAGAGCATTCTATGAGAGTAGGGGAAGGAAGGTCTTCTTTTCCTAAAATTTGTATATCCTCTGCCTCAGAGGTATTGATTCTTTTTTCTCCATGACTAATGGAAACTTCTCCGGAAACCTGGATCCGGTCTCCTTTTTCCAGATCAGGAAAGTCCTGGAAATAATTGTAGATCTGGATACCCGGAGATCCGGAAATATAGAAATACTGGCTTCCCAGGACACCGGGTTCTACCACCACCACTCCTTCGGTGGTTACCGCCTTGTCTTCAGGCAGGTCTTTTACCTCTTCCAGGGAGAAGAAGGAGCTTGAAGGGGATTCATCTTTCTTGTCTTCATCTTTCTTGTCTTCATCTTTGTCCTTATCTTTCTCATCTTCGTCTTTATCTTCATCTTTCAGATCATCATCTTCTTCCGCAACGGTTGCAAACTCATGAGAAGAAGAGGCAAGTTCCAATTGAACAGACACCATCCCAGTCTTGCCGGAATCATCCTCATCATCAAACCTAAAAGTTGTTTTGTACTCTTCCAGGTTTTGAAGAGAATCAGAATCAAAAACAGGAACCTCTAGCTCCACTCCCTCCTCAAGATCCCAATAAAATTTAATAGACTCCCCAAAATCTTCAAAGGATTGAGCCTCAGCTTGAAGAAAAGAGGGAGAAAAGTTAAAAAAAATGAAACAAAAAAGTCCTAAAAAAACTAGAAAGCTCTTGAATTTTAATTCCATAAACACATTTTATTAAATTTTAACATAATTTTAGCAAATTATATCAAAAAAAATTTTTTTGTAAAATAAAGCCCGGAACTATACAAAGTATACCGGGCAGAAACTTTCTTGGAAATGAGTTATTACTTGTTTTTTACCTGATTAAGGCCACATGAGGAACAAAAGTAGATAATTGCACTGGATGTATAAAAACACTCTCTGGTAGCTCGACCGCACCTTGGACAACAGGAAAAAACAACTGACATTCTTTGGGATGATTTTTGGCTCCCCCTCATTGCACGCCCTCCTTTCTCTTTTTTTTGTTTTTTAACTTCTTTACTCCTGCTTAGTATTAAAGATAACTAAACTATATACCTTTAAAAAAAGGAGGTCAATAGCCTTTTTATCCCTTTATTGAAACAAAAAAACTTTAAACTTATTCGATCAAGGGCACAAAGGAAAAGCCAAAATAACCTGTCTTTTCTATATTATTTCTACTTCTTTTAAACTTCATAATACTTTTTTGGATCGGGCAGACCAACACCCCTTTGTCCTTCAGCTGTTCTATTATATAGTAGGGGGTATCACCCACAGAGGCACTGACCAAAATTCTATCAAAAGGCCTTTTTCTAGGCACCCCAACCTTATTCGGAGTATGAAATATTTTAATATTCTTATATTTTTTCAATCTTTTTTTAGATAAATAGGCTAATTCTTCAATCCTTTCGGTTCCATAGATTTGGGTATCCGGACACAGGTGGCTGAGAAGAGCCAGTACATAGCCCGAACCACATCCTATCTCCAAAATTTTTTCCTGATTTTCCCCTATCAACTCTAGAAGCTCCAACATAAAAGCAATGGTGCTGGGTTGGGAAATGGTTTGATTGTGCCCGATGGGCAAAGCGGCATCCTCATAAGCGAACCGCCTGTACTCCTCTGGGACAAACTCCTCTCGATCAACCTGAGAGAAAATGTCGATGATCTGGGGTGGAAAGCCCTCTCTTCTTAAATGGTCTAAAAGGCCTTGTTTATCCATTTTAACAATTTTACTTATAATCTATATTTAGGATATCATATTTTAAATTAATTATCTAATAAAAAACCGGGTATCTTCTGGCCCGATTTTTAACAAAACAACAAAAAGTCGCTTAATATCTTTCTTCCAACCCCGGCCTGACAGTATGAGGATCTCCCCAGGTGCCCTCAATTGCCGGGACCACAATATATTCTCTTAAGAAATAACTATCCTCAGGTGATTCGACCACAGGGAAGATGAAGCTGGGTAGATACAAATTGCCCGACTCTTGCCCCTCCGAACCTCTGCTGTAAACTCTTACTAATTCCAGATTCGGGGTCCCTAGTTTAATTTCTTGAATCTCAGTAGGGTCAGAGTGCTCAAAGGGTTTGAATAATCCTCCCTTAGAAGCTTGGGAAATAATATCCTCTCCCTGCTTGACAGCCGGATAAAGAGAGGACTCGAATTGAGGCAGGAAAAAATTATTTAGACCGGAGACCCTTCCCTGTCTAACATCAAATTCTAAATTCAAGCCAAATGAATCACCTCCTTTTTGAAAAACTTGTTTGCCTTTAATCTCCAAAGGATAGATCACACTGAGAGAGTCGGGTACGAGAAAATTATCTTTATTGGAAGATAATTCATAGGATTGACGCCAAGAATCTTGGACTTGGCCCTCTCCATAATAATCGGTGTTGATTCCAAACTCCTTCATAAATTCATAGCTTTTCTCCAGAATGGTCTTGTTGTCAGGAATATCCTGAGGTTTCAATCTGATATCTTCCAGGCAGGCCGGGTCTCCTTGACACTCCATCATAGGATTGGGCCACCGGTCTCTGTTTTTACTCAAATGAAGGGAGTTGTCCCTTAAATTGAACTCCAGAGAATAGCCAAATTCTCTGTCCTCGGAAAAACTAAAGCTCCTTAATTCTTTGTTTTGGAAACTGTCCAGATCTAAAAGATCGAAATCAAAAGAAGATATCTGATTAATCAGGTCTCTGGACAAAGAATCATCTTTAACTCTCTTAAAAACACTTAGGTTCTCCTCTTCTGGTGAAAAATCATCTCCGACATAGACAAAATCATAATTGACTCTTCTGGGAACTACCTGCTCACCTGTCACTCCCAGTCCTGGGGTATCTCCATTTACTTCTTGAGTGAGCTGTCCACCACCATGAACACCAGGAGTGTCCAGCTCTTCTATCTCGGCTGAAATGGGGCCAAAAGCTTCCTTTTCTCTAGCTTCTATTTCCAAGGCGACTCTGCCCCTTTCCGGACCAGAGGGTTGATCAGAAAAACCTCCCCAGTAAAGAGAACTTAGCAAAACGACAAAAAGAACTGTGGCACCGGCGGGAACAAAAAACCAAGCATTCTTAAAAATTTTAACTGAAAATCTCTTCTGGCGTCTGGCCAGCAATTCCTTTTTAAGCTTTTTGGCAAACTCTTGATCAAATCTGTTTTCCGGCTTTAATTCGAGTAAAGCCGCTACGGTTTTTTCCAGTTGTTTCTCATGTTTTTTCAGTTCCGGATCAAACTCACATAGATCTTGAATGATTTTTTGTATTTTTTTGTCCTTTTTCATGTTTTAGGTATTTAATTTTTTACTGGTTAGATTAAAGACTGAAAAGTAAGAATAAAATAGCGGGAAAAGATACTTTATGACGCAGAGAATTGACGACTCGAGAAAATATCATTTTACAATTAGCTTCACTTTTACCGGTTATTTCGGCTATTTCCTTATAACTAAGCTCATCCCAAACTCTCATTATTACAATCTCTTTTTGTTCCGGTTTTAAAAACTCCAAGGCCTTTTTTACTTCACTCAACAACTCTTTGTCATCGGTTTCCTTTTCCAGGTCCTTAAAAGCTTTTAAATCTGTGAAGTTATCTATATCCTCCACCGGACGAGATGTCCTATAGTGATCGATAACGGTATTTCTGGCTATTCGGAATAACCAAGCGGAAAAATATTGACCTTGAAACTTGCTTATATTCTTAAGGGCCTTAAAAAAAGTCTGACTGGTCAAATCTTCCGCTACCTCCTGGGAGCTAGTCCGATAATAGATAAAGTTGAAAATTTTTTCTATATAAGCGTCATAAAGCAGGCCAAAATTATCCAAATCTTCTTCTTGGCATTTTTTTATCAATTCTTGTTCCTTCAACTTATCCATATACGGTCAAAACATAATACAGAAAAATTATTTTAATCCTTTCCTTAAAACGCACAGATTATATGCTTCCTCAAAGGTGGTACCGCCGCTGTCGGACATGATAATATCATTTGCTTGCTCAACACAATCTTTTTTAGCCAAGTGGGGACCCAGATGCAGAAAATAAAAAGAAAAAAAGAATGCGAAAATCAATGCTCCATAAATAAAAAACCTTTCTTTTTTCGGTATGGTCATCTTTTTAATCTTAAAATCGATTTATAAATTTAATTTTAATTACATATACTAAAACGAATTTGGCCGGCCAAAAGTAACAAAAATTAATTCAAATTATTATAGAAACCACTCAAATCCTCCGGTATATCTATTCGAAATTCTCTTGTCTCTCCTCTTAAATCCTTAAAGGCCAAGGTGTCTGAGACTAAAAATATCCTGGAGGACCAAAGTCCCTTCTTTTTAAGTTTTTGGTTCTCAAGTTTAGCCTTTTTGTTCGTATAGACAGTGTCTCCCAACAAGGGATGACCCAGGGCATTCAGATGAACCCTTATCTGATGAGTGCGCCCGGTAAAGATCCTTATCCTCAACAAGGTAAATTTGGACTTTCTGGAGACAACCCAAAAAAAAGTGCTTGCTTGGCGGAGCTTTTCTTCTCCAAAAGAAGAGGAAGAAACCGCTGACATTTTAAAACCCTTGGCTGATCGCCTGAGAGGCAAGTTTATCTCTGCTTCATCTTTTTTTATTGATCCAAAAACAAGGCCGGTGTACTCCTTCTTCACCTCCCGGTTCTGAAACTGAGTTTTCAGATTATGGAAACTGTCCTGATTCCGGGCCGCCACCAACAGGCCACTAACATTTCTGTCTAATCTGTGCAATAAGCCCGGTTTCCAGGCATCTTCACCCACCCTGCTCATCTCCGGATATTTCTCAATTAAAAATTCTGCTAGAGAAAATTCTTTGATGTGGGGAGCTCTGTGGGATAGAAGGCCGGCCGGCTTATTAACAACCACAAATTCGGAATTCTCCTCTATTATCTCTATATCAGAGAAATTTTCCTTTTGCTCTTGAAAAAAGCTCTCTTCCTGAGCCCGAACCTCCTCCGGAGAGGGAAGGGTGATCTCGTCTCCTTCTTTCAAGCGATAGCTGGAATCGACAAGAGAATTGTTTAAAAAAACCTTGTTTTCTTTTATCAACTTCTGTACTTGACCACGAGAAAACCCGGAACATTTCTGGGATAAAAACTTGTCGATTCTGACACCTGTAAATTCCGATTCAACTTTTAATTTCATAGACTTAAACCTCCTCAGTCAATCTTTGTATTTGATTAGAAAAGGAGAATTTTTCTTTTACTAAATTCGAGGCTTCTTTTCCCATCTCAAGCCTAAACTCACCCCTTTGTTGAAGGTGAAGTATTTTCTGAGCCAATTCCTCAACATCGCCTTCAGCTACCAAAAAACCGGTCTTACCGTCTTCAACCAACTCCTCCCAACCTTTATTTTTGTGAGCTATTACAGGAACTTGGGCTCGCATAGCTTCAAGACCTATTTGAAAATCGCGCATTCTTGGCTGTTTGGCCCAAGCCAGATAGACATCAAAGCTTTCCCACCACCTACCCAGATCCATTTTTCCTCCTACCAGATAAATAATATTTTCCAGGTTCTCCTGCCTAGCTAGCCAGGAAATCCTCTTTTTCTCCTTACCTTCCCCTATAATAACCACTCTTAGGTCACTGGAAACGTCCAGACATATCTTGATACTTTGAAAAAAATTTTCTATATAGTAAATATTGTCCAGATCAGCCACCAAGCCCAAAGAAAAGCAGCTTCGAAAGGAATTAGAACCATCCTTTTTGGCCAAGTTGGAGAATAAATTGTCTTGTTGTTCCTGGTTGGGGTTCAAGCTAAAATTAACATTTTTGATTTTATCTTTTTTAAAACCGTATTCTTCCAGCCTTAGTCTCGAAGCTTGATTGAAAACTATTATTCTATTAACTCGATTGGATAAAGATCTCAATATTTTTATCAAAAACCTACCCCCTCCGGAGTAGTCGAGATCCACCCTCTCCAACCAAAGGACCTTGAGTCGCAGGAGTCTCGCTACTGGGGTAAAGATCAATCTATCCCGATTACTGAAACAAATAACGCACTCGGGTTTCTTCTTTAATTTTATGTAACTCAAAGTAATGGTTTGTTTTAAGCATAAGAGAGGAAGGAGTATAAAAGTAGCTGTTCTCCCGAGAAAAGTATCAAGATTGAAACCCGGTTTAACTTTTTTTACCAACCTACCTTCCTTGGATTCGGAAAAACCATTCAAAAATCCTTGATCATAGAAGAGAATGTGGAAAAAATAACCTCGACTCTCCAAATCACTAAAAATATCGGCGATCAATTTTTCCGAATACCGCTCTGTGTTTACCAATAAAATATTCTTCATATAAAAATACTATTTATTCAACAATATTCTAAACTCTTGTTTGGTGATACCCTTAAGTATATACAGGGATAGAAAATAAACAACCCCGGCGCCGCACAAGGTTGCGGTTAAGCCTAAGAAGGAGCTATAAAAAGTATCCGGGATCATATATAAGAAAATCGCCATAATGCCGGAGGCTAACAAGGATTTGAAAAAGGTGCGAAATTCCGGAACAAACTTAGTAAACTTCCAGGCATAGTAAAAAGCGAAAATACCGATTAAAACTTCGCTGTAAACAGTCATCCAGGCTGCGCCCACGTAGGAATATTTAGGTATAAAGATAATATATCCAATTATGGAGGTGATGCTGGTAAATATATAAGCTCCGATTATCTTTTTTTGCTTGTCTATGGCTATAATAACATGGCTGAATATTACCCCTATAAAAACGGCAAAACATGCCAAAACCAAAATTTTAAGAAGCGGCCCTGATTCCACAAACTGCTCCCCAGCGACTAAAGTCATTATCTGAGTGGATAAAAATTGAGCTCCTACCACTAAGGGAACGCTCAAAATAACCATGAAATTGACAGCTCTCTGAATTATTCTTTTAAAATAGTCAAAATTTCTTTCCGCCCAATTGGAAGTTAAAAGGGGCAAAATAATTCCTCCTAAGACAAAGGGGGCCATAATCAAAACATCCACCACCTTATAGGTAGCTCCATAAACACCCACCTCTGACTGATCTCTCACCAAGGACAAGACCAAAATATCTCCCCTAAGATAAATTAAATTAAAAACAATGGTCAAGGCCAGGGGCCATGATTTTTTTAGAATTTTTTTCCACCAGGTAAAATCTATATCGATCTTTACTTTAAAGAACTTTCTGGCAAACCAATAATGAAGAAAGAAACTGGCTCCGTTAGCTATAATCATGGTGACTAAAGCTCCTATCAGACCAAAATTCAGAAAAGCTACAACAAAGACTCCTAGAACAAAAAGGGCGCGGCCTGTTATCTCAGCGATAGAAACTTTGTCCATTCTTAGCTTGTTTTGAAACAAGCCCACAAAGATCTGGCTTAGGGAAATAAAGAAAAAAGCCAGGGAGGTTACAGCCACTCCCAGTTTAACTTCAAAGCTATAAGGTAAAAAAATTATAACCAAAGGAGCAAGAGACAAAAATATCAAAGCAGAAAAAAAACGGAGTCCGAATAAATTGTTCAGGGCTTTTTGCTGGTCAACTCCGGGCTTGCTGATCATTTGAGTGGTGACCAGGGTTAAACCCAGATCGGCTGCCACACCAAAAAGAGACAAAAAGGTTACTACTGTAGTGTATTTTCCAAAACCTTCTTGACCTAAATATCTCATCAATACAGCCGCCGCGATCAGGCCCAGGGCAGTAATAATTACCTTGCTGGAAATCTGAATGATGGTGTTGTAGGCTACTTTAGTGGATAGTTTCATGGTTGCCCAACTTTATTTCGTTGAAATTATCAAGAGTTTCAATTATAATTTAAATAATGGGTCTTAATTTAAATTATAACATAATTAATATGAAGAAAGCTAAAAAATCCATGATCATTCTCCTGATTTCAATCTTTTTATCAGGTTTGGCTCTTGCCTTTTGGGGATACAACCAAGAAATCGCCCTTGCCAGCCCCATGGACCTGGGAGAACAAGAAGGTTTTAAAGATGATGAGATTCCCAGAGGAGCTTTTGATCAAAGTAGCGACCCTAAAGATGTAAGAATGATAATAGCGGAGATTGTTAGAGCTTCGCTGGGATTTTTAGGTATCATTTTTTTGGTCTTGGTCATCTGGAGCGGCTTTGAATGGATGACAGCCAGTGGCAATGAAGAAAGGGTGGGTCAGGCTAAAAAGAGGTTAAAAAACAGCGCCATCGGACTTGTAATAATCCTGGCTGCCTACGGAATTACCCACTTCCTGATAACCGAAGTCATTGATGCGACTCGTCATCCTTGGGATTTTTAAAGTATGTTAATAGAAAAAATAAAAAAATACAAGAAATCTTCAATTGCCCTGGGATTGTTTTTTTTATTAATATTGATCGTTCTGATTTTAAGTCGAGGGAAAGTTTACCCCGAAGAAGAACTCAGCTACGGAATAACCTTTTCTAAAATTGAAGCTAAAAAACTGGGTCTGGACTGGAAAGAATCCTATCTGAACATACTGGATGATCTAGAAATAGAGAAAATAAGACTGGTGGCTTATTGGAACAAAATCGAAGAGAACAAAAATGAATATAACTATGAAAACATAGATTGGCAAGTCGAAGAAGCTTCTAAAAGAAACATTGATATAATTTTGAGTGTTGGCCAAAGACTGCCCAGGTGGCCGGAATGCCATATACCTGATTGGGGGGAGGAGTTGCCAAGAGAAGAAAAACAAGAACACATCTTGGACTATATTGAAAAAACCATTAAAAGGTACCAAGATAATGAAAATATTTGGGCCTGGCAAGTAGAAAACGAACCCTTTCTTTCTCATTACTTCGGCGAATGCCCCAAACTGGACAAGGAATTCTTAGATAGAGAGCTGGAACTGGTTAGAAACCTGGACTCCAGACCGGTCATAGTTACCGATTCCGGAGAAATATCATTGTGGATTCCGGCAGCCAGAAGAGCTGATATATTCGGCACCACAATGTATAAAGAAACATATTCAGGGCAACTGAACATGTATATTAACTATCCCATCCGACCCGGCTTCTTTCATTTTAAAAGAAATATAACCAGCTGGTTTGCCAGTCCTGACGATTGGCTGGTCATTGAACTGCAGGCCGAGCCCTGGGGACATAAAGCTTATCACAAAATAAGTCTTGAAGACAGGGAGAGAACAATGAGTCCGGAAAAATTTGACAACATGATGGAATTCGCCAGAAAATCCGGCTTTAGGGAATTTTATCTGTGGGGAGCTGAATATTGGTACTGGGAAAAAGAAAAAAATAATAATCCGGAAATGTGGGAAAGAGCGGAAAATCTTTTTACTCAATAGGATTAATAAATACTTTTTTAACAAGACAAAATGGTGAATTATAAAAAAACCACAATAGGAGTGGACGTGGGCGGGACCAACATGAAGGCTGTACTTTGGGATGGAAAAAAAATATTAGAAGATTATGCCTTGGCCACTCCGCAAGGCAATCGAGAACATTTTCTTATCATGCTTAAGGCCCTGATAAATCCCTTAATGGAAAAAGCTAAGGAAAACAAAAACAAGGTTCAAGGAATAGGAGTGGGAATAGCCGGGCTTTGCGATGAGAAGGGTCAAAAAATCGTATTAGCTCCCAACATTCCTATTTTAAACGGATTTAATTTATCCGAAAAACTAAAAGAAGAGTTCGACCTCCCTGTCCTGGTTGACAATGATGCCAATTGTTTTCTTAGAGCGGAAGTTGAGATCGGTGCTGTCAAAAAATATAATAATGTTCTGGGTATAACCATCGGCACCGGAGTGGGTGGTAGTTGGTGGATAAACAAGGAAATTTACAAGGGCTTTAGAGGAGGATCTATGGAGCTGGGAAGGATGGTTATAGATAGCTCAGGAGAGATAGAGGCAATCTACCAAAGATTGGGTCAGGGAAATTCTGGAAACCTGGCTGAAGAGGCTTATAGAGGAGATATCTTGGCCCAAAAAACCTTTGAAGAGATAGGTTATTACTTGGGAGTGGCCTGCGCTAACGCCGTCAACCTGCTAGACCCGGAAGCGGTGGTTTTGGGCGGGGGACTGCTGGAGGCTGATGATCTTTTTCTGCCAAAATTAAGAAAAACGGCTCAAGAACTGATTATGCATCCGGGATCGAAAAACATCAAGATACTAAAAGCCAAACTAGGAAAATCGGTCGGGGCAACAGGTGCGGCGATTCAAATATACCTAAACTAAAATATCAAAAAATTAAAAAACCTTGTCTTTTGAAAACAAGGTTTTTAATTTTAAATCGTCAAACTCTACGTCATCTCTGCTTTTTGCCGGAACGAGAATGGTCTTGCGGGTTGTACGATCCACCAGTGTACTAAGAGCACTAAGATTGTTTTTTCGATAATCAAATCGCTTTCCCAATGTCCCAGATCCTCCACCTATTTAGGGTGTTCCTCAATCGAGAGCATGTCCTCGATTTTTCGCTCTTTCCCACATTTCCGGATTATTATTTTATATTTTTCCAAAACTTTAATAAAAGCACCTCTTAATCAATAAAATGTAAAGATTTTATTATATCAAGATCATAACATTTTAAATTCGAGCTATCAGAATAGGCAAGAAAATTACACTCGTGTCCTGGATTCCAAAGAACTGCCTTATTATAATAATCTGAATATTTAATATATGAAAAACGCTCTTCTTCCTCTTTAAGTTCAGGAGAAGAAGCTCTTTGTACAATAACATAATAAAAATGATCTTCTTCCTTTACACTTGATAAGCTAATCCGGCATTCTTCTTCGTATTTATGGCAAAAATAATAATATTCACTTTCTCTTATAAAATTCTTCAACTCCTCCTTGTTTTCAAACTCTTTTACCAAAAAGGGAATTGGCTGAAGATCATAGTCTTCGTAAGTGGTCTCAAAATAAAATTCATTACCCTCAATTTTAATTTCTGAAACAATTTCTTCCGGATACTGAAATTGTATTCCCAGATCTTGATCTTGAAAAATTTTCTTCTTGAATTCCTCTATGTTTATAATATCCCTATTCTTTATACCCAGTCCCAGATTTTTCATTATAGCAAAAGCATCTGCCGGCCGACCTAAAAAATATCTATGATTATTATCCGGATTAACATACCAAGCCTCTCCCCTGTCTTCCACTTGAAGTAAAATCTTTCCAGCTAATCTTTGAGAAAAACCTTCATCCCAAGACAACCTACCTTCCTTTTTTGAAGAAGGACCATCTTCGTCACTATCTTTACCGATTAAATGGTTCTGGGAAACCGGGATTTTGGCCAGGTCTTGGTTGGAAATACCTAGACCCTGTTGTTTCATAACCTGAAAAGCATCAGCTGGATTACCCAAAAAATACCTTTTATTATCATCTGGATCAACATACCAAGCCTCGCCATTTCTCTCTACCTCAAGCAATATCCTCCCTGAAACCCTTTCCACCAAATCCTGGGCATTAATTTTGTGGACTGGAAAAAAAATCGCAAAAACAAAAAAAACAATTATTATAAAAAAAGAAAATTTTTGTAACATAGGTTTATAAATTATTAGTTAGAGCCTAGAATCTAACTTATAAATATTTTTCCAAGACCCCTTTTAGGGAACTCTTGTCCCTCATGCCAGTCAACGTCTCTTGGGGCTCTCCGTCCTTAAAAACAATAAGAGTAGGAATGCTCATAACATTATACTGGCTGGCTATTTGCTGCTCGTTTTCTATATTTAGCTTGCCTATGACCGCCTTTTCCTTCATTTCTTTAGCCAAATCATCAACAATGGGGGCTTGAACTTTGCAGGGCCCACACCACTCGGCATAAAAATCAACTAAAACCGGTTTGTTTTGGGAATTTTCAACCACTTCTTTTTGAAAATTTTCACTAGAGAATTCCTTAGCCATAAGATTAAAATATAACAAACCCAAACCGAGGACAGTCTGGCTTGTCATAAACAATTATTATTTAACTTTTGTAAACACAAAATTACTTTAAGTAAAGTACGATATAATCAGAAGAGCTAAACATGACTTTTAATGATCTTGTCTATTATTCCATATTTCTTAGCTTCTTCGGCGGACATAAACCTGTCTCTGTCCGTATCCTTTTCCACCTTGGATACCGGCTGCTCAGTATGTTTGGCCAATATTCTGTTCATCTTGTCTTTAACCTTCAAGATGTGCTGGGCTCGAATGCTGATGTCCGTGGCTTGACCCTCAGCTCCTCCCATGACCTGATGAATCATTACTTCGCTGTTGGGAAGAGCATATCTCTTTCCCTTGGTACCCGAGGCTAGTAATGTGGCTCCCATAGAAGCAGCCATGCCCACGCAAATGGTTGAAACGTCGCATTTTAAATACTGAACTGTATCATAAACTCCCATTCCGGCTGTCACTGAACCACCGGGGCAATTGATGTAGAACTTAATGTCCTTTTCCTTGTCTTGCGCATCTAAAAACAATAATTGAGCAATTACGATGTTAGCCACACTATCAGAGATAGGCTCTCCTAGAAATATAATCCTATCTTTAAGTAGCCGGGAATAAATATCATAAGCTCGCTCCACATTGCCTGATTTTTCTATAACTGTTGGAATTAGAGGCATAATATCTTAAATTAAATAATAAGTCTTCTAAACTATTGTTACCTAAGCTATATTTAACTGACGATTTAATTATATTATCCCTTGTTTTTTTTGTCAAAATAAACTACACTAAAAAAATAAAAGCGCTTTTTTCTTTAAACGAAATTTATTAACATCTTATGAAATCAAGTGAAACAAAAACACTTTTTTCCGGAGTTAAACCCAGCGGAGATCTTCACTTGGGAAATTATGTCGGAGCCATCTCCCAGTGGCTGGAATTGCAAGAAAAGTATAATTGCATCTTCTGCGTGGTTGATTATCACGCCATCACGGTGGAGCAGGATCCCAAGATATTGAGACAAAGGATACTGGAAACAGCCAAGGTTTATTTAGCCAGCGGCATAGACCCTCAAAAGTCCACCATATTTCTACAATCAGATATAAACGCACATACCGAACTAGCTTGGTTACTGAATTGTTCCAGTGCCAGGATAGGGGATCTTAACAAAATGATCCAATTCAAAGAGAAAGCGGGAAAGAAAAAAGAAGGAGCCAGTATCGGTTTGTACGATTATCCAGTTCTAATGGCCGCTGATATCTTGATCTATGATGCTGAAATTGTCCCGGTTGGAGATGATCAGGTGCAACATGTAGAGTTGACCCGGACCCTGGCCAAAAGATTTAACAAAAAATTCCAAGAAATTTTTACTGTTCCGGAAATACTTGTGAAAAAAGAAGGGTCCAGAATCATGGGCCTGGAAGACCCTTCTCAAAAGATGAGCAAAAGCATAGGCGGAGAGGCAAACTGCATCTTGTTAACAGAAGACCCCAAACGAGCAGCTAAAAAAATAAAAAGGGCCACTACCGATTCCGGTGCAGAAATAAAATATGACAAAAAGAAGAAACCCGGTATCTCCAATCTCTTGTCCATATATTCCATAATCACTCAAGATTCAGTAAAAACCTTGGAAAAGAGATATCAAAACAAGGGATACAAAGAACTAAAAGAAGATTTGAGCAGGGAAGTAGAAAAATTCTTGAATGGTTTTCAAAAAAAGTACAATAAGATATCTAATAGAGATGTAAAAGAGATCTTAATGCAAGGAGCGGAAAAAATTAAACCTCTAGCAAAGAAAAAAGTGGCTAAGGTAAAAAGTGAGCTGGGAACCTACTTAAAATAAAAAAGGTTTTTGAAATAAACTTTAAACCATCAAAATAAAAACACAAGCATTTTCGCTTGTGTTTTTTATTTTAAAAAATATTTTCAGACCTAACAGGCGCCAATTCTCTAATATTTTCTCTCTCCTATTTAAAAAATAAGAGAAGAGGTCGACCTATCTTTTATTACTTAAATAAAAGATAGAATTCTCCTAGAAAGGAGGTGATTCACCCACAGCTTCCGCTACGGGTGCCTTGTTATGACTTCGCCCCGGTCGCCGGCCTTACCTTCGTCCGTTCTTGCGAACAGCCTTCGGGCACTGCCGACTCCCCTGGCGTGACAGGCGGTGAGTACAAGACCCGAGAACGTATTCACCGTGACATGGCTGATTCACGATTACTAGCGATTCCAGCTTCATGGGGTCGAGTTGCAGACCCCAATCCGAACTGAGAGAAGTTTTAAGGGATTAGCTCCACCTTGCGGCTTAGCGACCCTTTGTACTTCCCATTGTAGCACGTGTGTCACCCAAGACGTAAGAATCATGCTGACTTGACGTCGTCCCCACCTTCCTCCCACTTAACGCGGGCAGTCTCCTATGACATATAAAACATAGGACAGGGGTTGCGCTCGTTACCCGACTTAACGGTACATCTCACGACACGAGCTGACGACAGCCATGCAACATCTGTTCGGCACCCTCTAAGGCCTCCCTGTTTCCAGGGCATGCAGCCGAATGTCAAGTCTTGGTAGAGTTCCTCGCTTATTATCGAATTAAACCACGTGCTCCACCGCTTGTGCGGGTCCCCGTCTATTCCTTTGAGTTTTAAGCTTGCGCTCGTACTCCCCAGGCGGGATGCTTAACGTGTTAACTTAGGTAAACAGCACTGAGAGGGTCGACAACTCCCAATACTTAGCATCCATCGTTTACGGCGTGGACTACGAGGGTATCTAATCCTCTTTGCTCCCCACGCTTTCGTCCCTTAGCGTCAGAACCGTTCTAGCAGACTGCCTTCGC
>CAZWNU010000009.1:0-35187 GCA_964635515.1 uncultured Gammaproteobacteria bacterium | reverse complement strand
AGTTGTTTTGTTAATTTTTAAAATATGGTATAATTGTGGATAATTAATATTTTTAATAATTATAAATAATTTAATCCTTTTCTTTTAGCTCGGCTAATAGAAAAAGATTGAAGGGAGGTGAATATGAATAACAAAAACATTATGAAGAAAAAAAATCAAAGCGGTTTTACCTTGATCGAGCTTTTGGTAGTTATCGCTATTATCGGTCTTTTGGCCACCATGTCTGTTCTGGCCTTAAGCAGCGCCAGAGAGAGTGCTCGAGATTCACGCCGTCTCTCTGATATCAGGCAGATCCAAACAGCCCTAGAGATGTATTATAGTCACGCAGGGGAATATCCTGCGGAGGATGAGGTAGCTAGCTCAACTGGCGAAGATTACATTCTGGGTGGTGGTAGCATCGCTGCTGGCGACACTGTCTTTATGGGAGATATTCCTTCAAATCCTAACCCTACCGATGATGGTGATTGTGACCCTGACACAGGATATATATACAGTCAGGACCACTCCGGAACTTACACAATAGAATATTGTATTGGAAGCGCTTCCGGTGATGTCTCAGGTGGAACGCACTGCGCCACACCAGATGGACTGACCGCTGGCACTGCCGCGGCAGGTGGATGTGAATGATAATACTTGTTTATTTTTAAAACCTCGCTTTATTATAAAAGCGGGGTTTTTTGTTTTCTGTAATTGATGGTATAATGAATTTGATTGTTTTTAATTTTAGTTAAAGGATGAAAAATTTTAGTTTTCCTGTTTTTGTTGAAAAAACATTTTTGGCTCTTCTCTTGGCCTTGGTTTTTCTTTTGCCAATTGTTTTTGGTGGTCCGGGCCTTGTTTGGAACAGCTTTACCCTCCCTAAAGTTGTTCTTTTTCAGTCTTTGGTTCTGGCCCTGTTTTTTTTGGGTGGGTTAAAGCTTTTTTCTTCCTCAGAGGTCTTTCTTGTCAGGAATAGATATTTTTTCTTTTTTTTCTTTTTCTTGCTTTTTTCCTGGTTTTTGTCTTCTATTATTGCCCCTAACCCGGAGCTGAGTTTTTGGGGTCGTTATGATCGCCTCCAAGGTTTTTTTAGTTTTTTGGGCTATGGCCTGCTCTTTCTTCTTTTGATTTTCTTTTTGAAGAAAAAGCACATAAAAAAAATTCTTTGGGTAATTGCTTTTTCTTCTTTTTTTGTCTGTATTTATGGAGTTTTACAATATCTCGGTCTGGACCCTATAGTTTGGGCTGAAAAAGGTAGGATCTTTTCCAGCTTAGGACAACCCAACTTTTTAGCCCACTACTTGGTCATGGTCCTGCCAGTGAGCTTCTTCCTTTTTTGGTTTAGTTCTGGGAAGCGAGAAAGGGTTTTTTTGTCTCTCCTGGTCTTGCTTCAGTTATCTTGCCTTTTGTTTACTTTAAGCAGGGCCGGTTGGTTGGCTTTCTTGGGAGGTGTCCTTTTTTTCTTTCTGATTCTTCCTGCAGTAAAAGGGGCTAAGAAATTACTAAGCCTTTCACTGGTGATCGGAGCAATCCTTCTGCTGATTTTGGCGGGTCATATCTTTACTGGCATATCTTCGTCTGAGAGCAAGGCCTTTGAAGAGGAGACTATTTGGCAAAGGCTCGGCAGTGTTGTGAGTTTTGACCAGGGATCCTCTCAGATGAGACTTTATTATTGGCAAGCCTCTTGGCAGGAGTTCAAAGAAACCTCGGTCACCAGAAAGGTTTTTGGCTATGGCCCCGACTCTTTGGCTGATATTTTTGCCGGACACTACGAAAAGGATTGGGGGGTGAATGAGTCCATAAACACCTATCCCAACAGGGCCCATAATTTTTTCCTGGACACCTTGTTGTCCTTTGGAATTTTGGGGGTTTTATCAAGTTTGCTCTTTTTTGGCTTCATCTTTTTCAGATCTTTCCAATACTTGTATTTTAAACGTGGTGATCAGGGAGCGGAATATTGGCTGGTTCTCACTTTGGTTACCACCTTTTTGGTCTATTTGATCAACAATTTCTTCAGTTTTTCCACTGTAACCACCTTTGTTTATTTTTATCTCTTTTTGGCGATTTTGGTTATTCTGGTTTTTTCGGAGAGGAAAAAAACAGAGATCAAAACTTCTCCTTTGTTTAAAAAGACGGTTTCCGCTTTTCTTTTGGTTTTGGCCTTTCTTTTCATTTATTATTTCAACCTTGATTTCCTGAAAGCGGATCATAATTATATGAAGGCCAGGTTGGCCATGGTTGAGGAGGGGGTAGATGATAAAGAAAGGTGTTTCAGGGCTATTAACAAGATCGATTCAGCCATTCAATTAAATCCGATCCATGATTATTACAGGATAGAATACCTTCGTCATTCCTCAAATTGTTTTCCTGCTTTCTCTATTACCAGGGGAGAGTTGCTTCAAAATGTTTTGGCTGAAGTCAATTTTCTCTCCCAAAAGGAAGGTTATTACAACCTTGATCTTTATATGGCCAGAAGCTACTTTCTTTTGTCCAGTATAGATCCTAAATATTATCAAGAAGCGGAAAATATCTACCGGCGTCTCCTTGAGTTCAACCCCTACTTGGTCTTGCCCTACAAGGACTTGGCCAGACTGAAGCTCAGACAGGAAGAAACAGAGGCGGCGGCAGATCTTGTCCACAAGGGTCTAGAGAAGATACCTTCGCCTGAGGATCCCAGATTGAACAAGGAGCATAGATCAGAGGTAGAACAAGAACTACTTTATTTATATGAGCTCTTGCTTGAAATTTATTCAATCCAGGACAAGACCGCCCAAGCAGAGGAGCTCAAGTCCTTGATCAAGGACTTGAGAGAACCTTAGTCTATTGCTTTAATTTATTTAATAGGTTTTTAACATCTGGTTTTTATTAATTTGATCTTATGTTTGAATATTTGCTTTTTGTTTTCCTTTTCGGGCTTATTATCGGAAGTTTTTTGAACTGCTTAATTTGGAGACTGCATACAGGAGAGAGTTTGGGTAGTAGATCTTATTGTCCCAGTTGTCGTCGGCAAATAGCGTGGTACGACAATATCCCTCTTTTTAGTTTCCTGGTCTTAAGAGGCAGGTGTCGCCATTGTCAACAAAAGATTTCTTGGCAATACCCCTTGGTGGAGTTGGCTACTGCCTTGCTTTTTTCCTATGGTTTTTATTTGTATCTAATGGGAGAGCTTGCGCCCTTGGAACTGGCCGCAATTTGGTTTATTTTAGCGGTTTTGATAGTGGTTTTCGTCTATGATCTCAGGTGGCAGTTGATCTTGGATAAAATAATGATCCCGTCTATAATCATAGTTTTTTTATTTAATCTCTATCTGGGTTTTCCCTGGTCTGTTTTATTATTTTCTGCTATAATAGGAGGAGCTTTCTTTTTATTTCAATTTGTAATCTCCAGAGGCAAGTGGATCGGAGGAGGGGACATCCGACTCGGTTTTTTTATGGGAGTTGCCTTGGGAGATATTTCCGCCTTGATTTTGGCCCTTTTTTTAGCTTATTTAATAGGTTCTCTGGTGGGGATAGGCTTGATTGTTCAAGGTAGGAAGGAGTGGGGATCTAAAATCCCCCTAGGCGTTTTTTTGGCCCTGGGGACTGTTGTGTCTTTGTTTTGGGGAGGGGAGATAGTTGCTTGGTATCTGGGTGGTCTGTAGGGTGAATTTTTTGGCAAAAGTTTTTGTTTTTAGTATAATGAGGATAAGAGTTTTTAAGGAAGTAGAGGACTCTACTTGTTTGATGTTTGATTATTAATTTAATTTTCTTTTATATGAAAGAAGACATTATCGCCGGCTTGGATATCGGGTCCAGCGAAGCAAAGCTAATAGTGGCTCAAAAAAATGAAAGAGACGGGGAAGACAGACTTCAAATCATTGGAGCCACCTCTGTTCCGACCGAAGGTATAAGTAAAGGAGTTATTAGAAGTATTGATGATGTGACCTCGACTATATCGGCTCTTTTGGAGAAAGGAGAAAGATTGGTGGGAGCTCCGGTGGAAAGTGTTTGGCTGGGCTTGAACGATCCTTATGTTAAGTGTGAGAGAAGCAGGGGCGTGGTGGCTGTGAGCAAAGGTAACGGCGAGATTACTCCGGAAGATGTGGATAGGGCCATAGAAGCGGCTCAGACCCTGTCAGTGCCCATGAACTATGAAATAATCCATGTTTTGCCAGTTAATTTTTCAGTGGATAACCAGAAAGACATCAAGGATCCTGTGGGGATGAACGGCGTTCGTTTAGAGGTCGAAGTCCTGATTGTACAGGCTGCAAGTAGTCAGATAAAAAATTTGACCAAAGCTATCCATCGCACTAAAGTGGAGATCGAAGACCTGGTTTTATCTCCCTTGGCCTTGGGTGAGGTCGTGGTTTCCGGCAAGCAGAGGGAATTGGGAGTGGCTGTAGTCAATATTGGCGCTTCTACTACCAGTGTAGCTGTATTTGAAGAAGAAAAGTTGATTCATACCGCCATTTTGGCCATTGGTTCGGATCACATTACAGCTGATTTAGCTATTGGCCTGAGGTGTCCCATTAGTTTGGCCAACAGAATTAAGGTTGAATATGGTAACGCCAATCCTCAGCAATTTTCCCAAAAAGACATAGTAGATATTACCGATTTGGTCAAAGAGGAGGAGGTGAATGATGATATTCAAGAAGTGTCTAAGAAGTATATTGCCGAGATAATCGAAGCTAGGGTAGAGGAGATTTTTGAAAAAGTCGATGATGAATTTCAAAAAATTGATCGCTCTGGCATGCTGCCGGCAGGAGTTCTTTTGGCCGGAGGAGGGGCTAAGTTGCCCTCTATATTGGATGTTGCTAAAAACAAGCTGAGACTCCCGGTGTCCTTGGGAGAGGTTAAAAACATGGAGACTATAATAGATAAGGTGAATGATCCTACTTTTCTCCCTACTGTGGGCCTGGTTTTCTGGGGCGGTGCCGGTTCGGATAAAAAAGAGAGAAGAATGGTCTCTGTGGGCAAGGACGGAGTGAAAAAGTTGAGCAAAAAAGCAAAAGAACTGTTTAAAAGGTTTATGCCTTAATTTTGATATCACCCGGGGGTTGATATTTTTTATTTATTAAGATAGGATAAAATTATATTTTAAATAAACTTAAATTTTTTATATGGCAGAGATAAAACCATCCGCGGAAACATTTGCCAAAACCAGGGTAGTGGGGGTAGGTGGTGGTGGTGGCAACGCTATTAATAGAATGATTGACAGGGGTATAAGAGGAGTTGATTTTATAGCCGTTAACAGTGATGTCCAGGCACTCCATCATAGCAAAGCTGACAACAAACTTCATATAGGCAAGTCGGTAACCAGGGGACTTGGAGCTGGTATGAATCCGGAGCTGGGGAAGCAAGCAGCTGAAGAATCCCAGAATGAGATAAGGGACGCTGTTAAAGATTCGGATATGGTCTTTATCACTTGCGGTCTTGGTGGTGGTACCGGTACGGGAGCTGCTCCGGTCATAGCGGAGATTGCCAGGGACTCGGGGGCTTTAACAGTAGCTGTGGTCACCAAGCCTTTTTCCTTTGAAGGGGGTCAGAGAAAAAAGGTGGCTGAAAGAGGTTTTTCCGAGCTCTCGGATAAAGTAGACACTATAATAACCATTTCTAATGATAAGTTGATGCAGGTTATTGAAAAAAACACTTCTTTGTTAGAAGCTTTTTTAGTAGCTGATGATGTTCTGCGTCAAGGTGTTCAGGGTATAGCCGAATTGATTACTTTGCCCGGTATTATCAATACCGACTTTGCCGATGTGCGAGCGGTGATGGCCAATGCCGGTTCGGCTTTAATGGGTATAGGTGAAGCCGGTGGTGAGAACAGATCTATAGAAGCGGCTAAAATGGCCATTAATTCCCCTCTCTTGGACATGTCTATAGAAGGGGCTCAGGGAGTGGTCTTTACTATTACCGGTGGCGCTGACCTGGGAATGGAAGAGGTTAATGAGGCTGCTAAGATTATTACCGCCTCAGCTGATGAAGATGCAAAGGTTATTTTTGGAGCGGTGATTGATGAGAATACAAAGGACAGTGTTAAAATTACAGTAATAGCTACCGGATTTGACAATGAAGGCAAGAAGAAGCAAGGGGATGATAAGCTTAGCTATCAACCAACCAATTTCATCGAAGAAGAGCAGAAAAAAGATCTAATGTCTTCTTATGGTTCCCAGAAAAAAGAGGTGGATTGGAATGAAAAGAATCTCCCCGGAGAGTCTCCGGTTCTGGAGGAAGAGTCTTTAGAAGAACCTTCACCGGAAAAGGAAGGTAAGAGAAGGTCAAGGTCTTCGATAGAGGAGGCCCAATCCAGACCGGCGGAAAAGAAAGACAGTCAAGATTCCTACAAGAGCAAAGCAAAGAAGAAAGATGAAGAAGAAGATGATGATTCTTTGAGCGTCCCGGCGTTTATCAGGAAAAAAATGAAATAAAAATATTTTGTATTTTTAAAAAAGGACCCCTGAGGGGGTCTTTTTTTGTTTTTATAATTAACCAGCTCTGGTTATCCACAGGCATCTATATTTTTCTTTTTATCTGAAGAGGTTTTGCTTCTAAATCTTACTAAAATAAGGAAAGATCTTGTGATTTGTTTAATTTTTCGAATTATGCTAAATTGTAGATAAGTCAATATATGGTATAATTCTTTGAAAGAATAACACAAAATATAGTATTTACTCAATTATAACATGAAGTGCCCCATTTGCTATTTTAAAGATACTAAGGTTATTAATTCCCGTTCTGCCGGAGATGGTTTGTCAATCAGAAGGAGGAGGGAATGCTCCAAATGCAACTTTCGTTTTTCCACCTATGAAGAAATAGAGCTGTTGGATTTTGTTGTTGTTAAAAGGGATGGTAGTAAGGAGTCTTATAACAGAGATAAGTTGATCAAGGGTTTGGGAAAGGCTCTGGAGAAGAGACCCATAAACAAAGATAAGATGAGGAAGTTGATTCATTCTATTGAAAGGGATATCCAAAAAAAGAGCAAAAACGAAATTTCTTCTCGTCAGGTGGGAGAGATAGTGATGGTTCAGTTGAAAAAAATGGACAAGGTCGCCTATATTAGATTTGCTTCAGTATACGAATCTTTCGAGGATGCCCAAACCTTTAGAGAGGAGTTGAATAAACTGCTTCAAGGAAAGAAAAGATCTAAAAAATAAATAATAATTTTACCCATGCTTATGTCTAGTTCCCCAGAAAATTCTATCACCAAGATCTGTAAGAGGTCAGGGGATATAACCTCTTTTGATCAGGAGAAGATCACCAACGCCATTAGGAAGGCAGCTGAGGCCTGTGATATCCAAGAAGAGGGCTTAGCCGAAAGATTGAGTGATGAAGTGATTAGAAAAATAGGTCAAAAATTTCATTCCAGGAGCATTCCGGCAGTAGAGGAGATTCAGGATGTTGTAGAAGAGGTTTTGATTGAAAACAATCGAATCAAGATGGCTAAAAGCTACATTATCTACAGAGAACAACGTCGCCATATCAGGGATATAACTTCCGGCGAGGAAAAGCTCATGGAAGACTACCTAGGTAAGGCTGATTGGAGGTTGCAAGAAAATAGTAACATGAGTTTCTCTTTGCAAGGCCTGAATAATTATGTAGCCTCTTCGGTTTCCGCCAAGTATTGGCTTAACAAGCTTTATCCGGAAAAAATCAGAGACGCCCATATTAATGGAGATTTCCATATCCATGATTTGGGCCTCTTAGCCCCCTATTGTTGCGGTTGGGATTTAAAGGATCTCTTGTCTAAGGGTTTTCAAGGCGTAAGAGACAAGATACAAAGCAATCCACCTAAGCATTTTCGAAGCGCTTTGGGCCAAATTAATAATTTTTTATACACACTTCAGGGTGAGGCGGCCGGAGCCCAGGCCTTTGCCAATTTTGATACTCTCCTGGCTCCTTTCATTCGTTATGATAATTTATCCTATGACAAGGTAAAGCAAGGACTTCAGGAGTTTATGTTTAATATCAATATTCCAACTCGGGTAGGTTTTCAGACGCCCTTTACCAATGTTACTCTGGATGTTTCTCCCTCAGGAAAAATGGGAGAAGAAAATGTTATTTTCGGAGGTAAAGTAGTTAAGGACAAATACAAAGATTTCCAAAGAGAGATGGATATATTCAACCAGGCTTTCGCCGAGGTTTTGACAGCAGGAGACTCTACAGGAAGGCCTTTTTCTTTTCCTATTCCCACTTACAATTTGACCAAGGATTTTGATTGGTCCAGGGAATCCTTAAAGCCGATGTGGGAGATGACTGCCAAGTATGGAATCCCTTATTTCTCTAACTTTATCAATTCGGACATGGATGTGGATGATGCCAGGAGTATGTGTTGTCGTCTAAGACTTGATAACCGGGAGTTGAGAAAAAGAGGTGGTGGCCTTTTTGGCTCTAACCCACTAACAGGCAGCTTGGGTGTGGTCACTATCAATATGTCCAGACTGGGTTATTTATCAAAGGATAAAGAGGACTATCAAAAAAGACTGGGAGAGTTGATGGATCTAGCCAAAGAGAGTCTGGAGCTTAAAAAAAGAGTGGTAGATGATTTGACTGAAAAAGGCTTGTATCCTTATTCCAAGTTTTATTTAGCAGACATTAAAGAGAGGTTTGGCTCTTATTGGCAGAACCACTTCAATACAATCGGAATCAATGGCATGAACGAAAGTATGTTGAATTTTATTGGAAGAGACTTGACCTCTGACAAAGGAAGGAAGTTCGCTAACGAAATATTGGAGTTCATGCGAGAGAAGATGAAAACTTATCAAGAAGAGACCAATAATTTGTATAACTTAGAAGCATCACCGGCTGAAGGGGCGACTTACAGATTCGCTAAAAAAGATAAGGAATTATACCCCGATATTTTGGTCGGAAATGAAAAGTCTTATCAAAATCAGGGAGCAGACCCTTATTATACAAATTCCTCTCAGCTTCCGGTTTACTTCACAGAGGATATTTTTGAGGCCCTGGACCTTCAGGACGAACTGCAGACTAAATATACCGGGGGAACTGTTTTTCATGGATTCTTAGGTGAGAGGATAAACGACTCAGAGGCCTGTAAAAAGTTAGTTAGAAAAATTGCGGAGAATTACAGACTTCCTTACTTTACTATTACCCCCACTTTTTCTATTTGTCCGATCCACGGCTATATGTCCGGAGAGCATTTCTACTGCCCCAAATGCGATCAAGAAAGACTTGAGGGCCAAGAGGTGGCTGAGGTAAAGCAAGAGGGGGCTTCAGGAGAGAAAAATAATTAAAATAAATAATTTTCCTTTTAATAAAATAAATTTTTATTAAAAAGATCACAGAGCATATGAGTCCGGAAAAACAAAATCGTCAACCTTGCGAAGTCTATAGCCGAGTAGTGGGCTGGTTAACTCCGGTTAAGAACTGGAATAAGGGTAAAAGGGCTGAATATCAGGACCGAAAAACCTTTGAAACAGGGAAGGAGGTTAGAAATTAATATTTTTTAGGACATTGGATATGATGATCGGAGGTTTGGAAAAACTGAGCTTGATCGATTACCCCGGAGAATTGGCAGCGGTAGTTTTCACTCAGGGATGTAATTTCCAATGTCCTTTCTGCCACAACCCCATGCTTGTTGATGCTTCTTCGGAGGCAGGCAAGTTTAAAGATAATTTTCGGTTTTCTGATGTTCAAGAAGGTCATTCTTTAATTAAGGAGGATGACCTTCTTGTGTTTTTAGAGAGAAGAAAAGGCAAGCTAGACGGAGTGGTCGTTACTGGTGGAGAACCGAGCTTGCAGGGAGATTTAGAGGATTTTCTGGGTAAACTTAAGGAAATGGGCTACAAGGTCAAGCTAGACACAAACGGGAGTAGGCCAGAGGTTTTGGAAAAATTGATAGAAAACAAAAAAATAGATTATCTAGCCATGGATTTCAAGACCAGTCCTGATAAATATCCGAAACTGAGCGGCTCGATCGGATTTTCAAAGATGGAAAAAAGTGTTAAAATAGTAATGAACAGCGGACTGCCTTACGAGTTCAGAACCACCCTGGTGCCGGATATAATTGTTAAGGATGATCTGGGAAAAATAGGGGAGCAGATAAAAGGAGCGGAAAAATGGTTTTTACAAGCCTTTATTAACCACACCTCTTTGCTGGACAATGAGTGGAGCAAAAAACAACCTTTCACAGATAAAGAGATGGAGGAAATGTTGGAAGTCGCCAAGAAATATGTAAAATCGGCTGGATTAAGGTAATTTTTTAATTCAAGGAGGCTCCCTAAAACAGGCTCTCGAAAAAATTTTTAAATCTAGAATGGTTTTTTATGGATAAAGAGTTAAAAAAGATAGTAAAGAAGAACCAGGAGTTGAATCAAGAAATTCACGCCATGCTTCGATATATTAAGAGGTATGTCATTTTCAACCAGGTTATATCAGGCTTGAAAATTTTTATTTTAGTTGTTATCGTTGTTTCTAGTATAATCTACTTACCCTCTTTTATTCAAAATTATTTGGATAAATATCAAAATTTATTACAATTTAATGAATCAGCCGTTCAAATTCAAGACGGTTTCACTGAAAGAGATCTCCGTGAATTAGAGAAAAAAGGAGTTCCTTCTGAAATATTGGAAGAGTTGAAATGAATAATTTGATTTTAACTTTTTTAATATGAGTTCAAATCCAAGACAAAATTTTTGGCTTCCATTTACTATCATCGCCTTGATTAGCCTATTTCTCGGTGGGGTATCTGGCCTTGGTTTTGCTTGGTATTATGTCTCGAATTTAGGTCCGGATGCCTCCGGTTTGAGTGACAAGGCTTTGACGCAAGAGGTTTTCAAAAAGGTTTCCGAGGAATCAGCTGTTATTTCTGCCTCTGAAAAAGCTTCTCAAGCGGTTGTTAGTATAGTCGTTACTAAGGATGTTTCTCAGCTACAGAGGGTCCCGGGAGGATTTTTTGAAACCCCGGATTTAAGGGGAGAGGATAACGGAGAACTGGAGGTTGGTGAGGGTACCGGATTCATAGTCTCTTCTGATGGTTATATAGTAACCAACAAACATGTGGTAGATGACCCTGAGGCGGGCTACACCGTTTTGACTGTTGATCAAGAGAAGTATGAAGCAGAGGTTAAGGACAGGGATCCGTTGATGGATATAGCCATTTTAAAGATCGAAGGAGAGGATTTGCCCACTTTGGAGCTAGGTGATTCCTCTGATCTGAAGGTGGGGCAAACAGTGATTGCCATAGGAAACGCTCTGGGAGAGTTCATGAATACGGTCTCTACAGGAGTTATTTCCGGCTTATCCAGATCCATTGTAGCAGGAGGTTTTACTGGAGAAGCCAGAAGATTGACCGGCTTAATTCAAACCGACGCCTCAATCCATAGGGGCAACTCCGGAGGGCCTTTGCTAGATATATCCGGAAGGGCCATAGGTATTAACACAGCCACCGCTTCCGGGGTGAATGGTATAGGTTTTGCCATTCCCATCAACGAGGTGAAGAGTATTATAGAGGATGTTAAGGAGCATGGACGGATTCTTCGTCCCTGGTTGGGTGTCAGATATATCAATTTAAACGAAGAGATAATCGAACACAATGATTTGGAGGTTGAATATGGAGCTTTAATAGTCAGTGGCAGGGGCCCGGCTGATCTGGCGGTTATCCCCGGATCCCCGGCTGATAAAGCCGACTTAAGGGCTAATGATATAATCATGGAGATGGGCGGAGAGAAGATAAGCGAAGACAACCCTCTAGCTGACATAATCACTCAATATAATCCCGGAGATGAAGTTATTTTAAAGGTTTATTCTAAGGGAGATGTGACCGAAAGGACGGTGGAGCTTGGAGAAAGAAAGGATAATTAGATTGGCATACATATTGTGAAGGGGATAAAAAGCCATGTTGTCATGGCTTTTAAGTTTTGGTTCAGTAAAATTGAAATTTAACCCTTTCTTTGTTAAGATGGTATTAAGCCTTAATTCTTGTTTTGATTTTTTTGGACTTTATTTAAGCGTTTATTCAAGAATAATTATCAGTTATTTTTTAGGAAAAAATATTCAAGAAACAATTTCCGGACTTATCCGGTTTAAAAAATCGACGGAATGACTCTTTTTTTGTTTTTCTGATCTGATTTCTCTTCTTGAAACATCTGGCAACCCTGATAAAGCTGATTTAAAATCTCAAGTGTTAATATTATTTTTATGAGTTTTGTTCATCTCCACAATCATAGTCACTATTCTCTCCTTGATGGCTTAACCAAAATAGATGACTTAATCGGAGGGGCTAAAGAAGAAGGGTCGCCAGCAGTTGCCCTGACTGATCACGGCGTAATGTACGGAGTGATCGAGTTTTACAAAAAGTGTCAAAAAAAGGGCATAAAACCGATTATTGGTTTAGAGGCTTATACCACACTTGGATCCAGGCATGAGAAAAACTCAGGTTTAGACAAAAAAAACTACCACCTTTTGCTTTTAGCTAAAGATAACAAGGGTTATCAAAATTTGATCAAGTTGACTTCCTTGGCCCATCTAGAAGGTTTTTACTACAAACCGAGAATTGACAGGGAGTTATTAGAAAAGTACGGACAAGGATTAATAGCCTGCACCGCCTGCCTGGGAGGGGAAATTCCCCAATTGATCATAGCTGGCAAGGACAAGGAGGCGGAGCAAAAGATATTGGATTACAATACTTTGTTCGGTCAGGACAATTTTTATTTAGAAGTACAACCCCACCCCAACCTTGAATACCAGGAAGAGGTGAATAAAAAATTAGTACAGTTTTCTAGGGACTTGGGAGTTCCTTTGGTCGCTACTAATGATATACATTATTTCAAAAAGGAAGATGATGAGGTTCAGGACATCTTACTATGTCTTCAAAACAAAAAAAAGAAAGAAGACAAGGACAGAATGAACATGTTAGGAGAGGATTTTTCCATGAAGTCGAATAAGGAGATGGCTGAAGCCTTCCCGGACAATCCTGAAGCCATTGAAAATACTTTAAAGATAGCTGAGAAATGCAATGTTGAGATCAAGCTTGGAGAGACCCAGCTTCCTGTTTTTGAGGTTCCTGATTCCCATAATGAAGAAACATACTTAAGATCTTGGTGTTTGGAGGGTCTGGAGAGGAAGTATGGCCAAAAATATGAGGAAATAGATCAGGAAAAAAAGGACAGGCTGGATTTTGAACTCTCAGTTATTAATAATATGGGTTGGCCATCCTATTTTTTGATCGTAGCTGATTTTGTTGTTTGGGCCAAGAAGCGAGAAATAGTCGTGGGACCGGGTCGGGGTAGTGCGGCCGGATCATTTGTTTCTTATCTTTTAGGGATAACCAACATCGATCCCTTGAAGTACGGCTTGCTCTTTGAGAGGTTCTTAAATCCGGAAAGAGTTTCAATGCCTGATATTGACTTGGATTTTGCTGATACTCGCAGGGATGAGGTAATTGATTATGTGGAGAAAAAATATGGCAAGGACAAGGTGTCTCAGATTATAACTTTTGGAACCATGGCAGCCAGGGCGGCTGCTAGGGATGTAGGTAGGGTTTTGGGTTATTCCTATGATTATTGTGATAAGTTGGCCAAGATGATTCCTATGTTTTCCAAGGTAGAGGATGCCCTAAGGGACGTGGAAGAGTTGAAAGAAATTTATAACAAAGACCCTTATGCCAAACAACTTTTGGAGTACACTAAAAAAATAGAAGGGGTGGCTCGCCACGCTTCCACTCATGCCTGCGGAGTTTTGATCACCAAAAACCCTCTAACCGATTATACTCCCTTGCAATATGCTTCTTCTTCTGACAAGAGCATTGTTTCTCAATATTCCTTGCATCCGGTTGAGGATCTGGGCCTTTTGAAAATGGATTTTCTGGGTTTGAAGAACCTTACTATCATAGAGTCGGCCATAAACATTATTAAAAAGACCAAGGGTGATGTTGTAGATGTAGATCAGATTCCTTTGGATGATCAAAAAACTTTGGAGTTGTTTCAAAAAGGGAAAACTACCGGTGTTTTCCAGTTTGAGTCCTCAGGGATGAAAAGATATTTAAAAGAACTAATGCCCAGCCAATTTGAGGATGTTATTGCCATGGTGGCTTTGTATCGACCCGGGCCCATGGAATGGATTCCTGATTATATCAAGGGAAAGCATGGCAAGAAGGAAATCTCATATCTTCACCCCAAATTAAAACCGATTTTGGATAAAACCTATGGCGTGGCCCTATACCAGGAACAAGTAATGAAAATGGCCCAGGAGCTGGCTGGTTTTTCTATGGGTGAGGCTGATATTTTAAGAAAGGCTGTAGGAAAGAAAATCCCTGAACTTCTAGCTGAGCAGAAAGAAAAATTTATTGAAGGTTGTGTCAAGAACGGGATAAACAAGGATCTGGCAGAAAAAATATTTTCTTTTATTGAGCCTTTTGCTGGTTATGGATTTAATCGAAGCCATGCTGCCTGTTATGCTTTAATAGGCTATCAAACCGCTTATTTGAAGGCTCACTGGCCGGCTGAGTTTATGGCCGCTCTTTTAACAGCTGATCAACAGAACACTGACAGAATAGCCATTGAGATCGAGGAGTGTAAGAATATGGGGATGGAAGTTTTACCCCCGGATATTAATGAGTCTTTTGATTCTTTCACCGTAACTGTTTCCGAAGAGAACAAAGATCTTATTCGTTTTGGCCTGAACGCTATAAAAAACGTGGGGGAGAATATAGTCAAGGTGATAATTGAAGAAAGAAAAGACAATGGTCCTTATAAAGATGTTTTTGATTTTTTGCAGCGTGTGACTGACAAAGACTTGAACAAGAAATCCTTAGAGAGCTTAATAAAGAGTGGTTGTTTTGATAGGCTTGAGGATCGAGGTGTTTTACTTTTCAATTTTGATACTCTACTTAAGTTTAATAAAGATTCCAGTAGATTGGCGGAAAGTAAACAGTCCAGTTTGTTTTCTGATCAATCTTTTGGTGAATTCAACTCTCCCGCTAAATTAAGCCTTTCTCAGGGGGGTTCTATTGCCCAGCAAGATAAGTTAAGGTGGGAGAAAGAACTTTTGGGTCTTTATGTGACCGAACATCCTTTTAGTGACTATCGTAGCCACTTGATTGATCGTGTTACTTTCTTAAGAGAAGTTTCTTCTTTCTCAGTCGATTCCAGTATCAATGTCTCCGGAGTGGTGAGCAGTGTTAAAAAGATCGTTACCAGAAACAATAAATCTATGGCCTTTGTTAAATTGGAGGATGAGTTTAGTAGTGTTGAGATCGTGGTTTTTCCCAATTTGTTAAAAACAAATAGTGAAGTCTGGGAAGAAGGAAGAGTGGTTATTTGCCAGGGGAAGGTATCCAATAAAGACCAAGAGATAAAAGTCTTAGCTAACAAAGCTCAGAATTTGGATTTGGCGAATATTTCTCATTCTCTGCAGGAATTTGATCAACAAGTTTCTGTTAACGGCAATGGTTCGAACGGCGGTTATCAGGGCAACGAAAGATCCAATGGATTGGCCAGCCATCATGCCTCTCAGGGTAGTGGCAATCAAAAACAAAGACCGGCTCCTTTGAAATTAGTGATCAACAAAGAACTTACCAGTGACAATCTTTCCAAGCTAAAGAGAGTTTTTAAAAAAAATCCCGGTGAAAGCAAGGTTTATCTCAAAATTAATTATAATGGCAAACCTCGCTACATAGAAACAGAGTTCAGGGTTGACAACTCCTTAGACCTGAAGGATCAAATAGGTAAAGATTTTTCCGATAGCATCGAATTGGCTTAAAATATTTAATTAGGGGCTTAATATCAGGGTTTGTTGTTTTTTAGACGTATTTTTTCAAATGTGGTATAATTATAAAAACTTAGGTTTACTACATTGAGCAGCCAAGCGTTACACATGTGAATAAATTTTTTCTCTTCGATAAAATAAAGTTCTTAGTTTTAAATTAAGGATAAATAAAATTTTAAAATATGGCCAGAACCAGTAAAAAAACCTCCTCCGCATCCAAGTCAAAAAATACCCCTAAAAAATCTTCTAACCAAAAAGGGGATTCGGGTCGAGGAAAAACGGAAAAAAAATCTTCTTCTGCCAAGAAGTCTTTTAAAAAAGCAAAGATCCCGGTAAGAGTTTTTAATACGCCTGAAATAGAAGAAGATAAGAAATTGTATCCGGTTCCGGAAATCAAGAGCGACACCAAACCTGATGCTGAAGAGAAAAGTTCCCTTGCCGAGGAGTCCCTTGAGGTCACTGAAAATACCTTGGAAAAGGAGGTGGAAAAAGATGAGGTTTTGCCGGAAAAACTTATAAAAAAGGAAGAAACCGCCCATGAGGAAGCAAATGAAAAAGATGAAAAGGGAAAGAAGAAACCTTCTTTTGCTTTACTTGGCTTTTTGTCCGGTTCAGAAAAAGAAGGGGAGGGGAAGAAAAAGAAGAAGAGTACTAAGGAAAAGGATAAACCGAAGAAAAAAACGACCAATACCGGAGGAGTTATTGTTTCTTTTAATTTGTACCGGAAAATAGCTTATTCTTTTATTATTTTAACCTTGCTACTGTTGTTGGGAGTGGCTTATTTTTCTTTTCCCAGTCTCAAGATAGCTATAAAACCGAATATAGATACTATTAATGACACTGTGTCGATAGAGATCCATGATGGAGAAGGGGGCAGCGGCCTTGACGAGGCGGATTTTTCTGTTAATGGAGTAGTAGATAGGATTTCGGTCGAGGAAAGCAAAAAATATCAAAGCACAGGCGCTAGAACCATCGGCCGAGAGATAGAAGGAGAGGTTACCATCATTAATAATTATTCAAGAGAACAACCTTTGGTGGAGAGCACAAGGCTTCTGAGTCCTGGAGGAAAGTTGTATCGAATATCAGAAACCGTGTCGGTTCCAGCAGGCGGATCTGTTACCGTTGATATTTATTCTGATGACCCCGGACCAGAAAAGGCTATAGGTCCGACTAATTTCACCATTCCGGGGTTGTGGGCAGGTTTGCAAAACGATATTTATGCAGAAAGTAATGAGGGGTTTGAATATAGAGTTCATACCAGGAGGTATATACAACAATCAGATATAGACAAAGCTTTGGAGAATATTAGAAAAGACTTGGAAAATAAAATGAAATCAAAATTCGGCCATTCTTATATGGGTAATGATAAGGTGATGTTTAGGATGTCAGAAGATTTGATAGACACTTCAGTGACAAATGAAGCTGGTGAAGAGGTGGACGAATTTGAGGTCGAGATAAGCGCCTCGGTCGATGTTGTTGCCCTAAAACAAGAAGATCTGATAAGTTTAGCTCAGGCTAGATTAACTTCCTTGTCCCCGGAAAGCCATTATTTACTTAGTTTTGACACAGAGAGAATAGTTTATAACTGGGAGAAGTTCGATCATGAAGAGAGTCTTGCTACTATTGACTTTTCTTTCCAAGGAGATATCTCTCCCAAAGACGCCTCATACATTGTAAACAAAAATGATTTGCTTAACTTAAGCCAGGAACAATTGGTTTCTCACTTAAGTCAAAATCCTGATATCAAAGAATATAGAGTGTCTTTTCGTCCTTCTTTTATCAAGAAAGCTCCTAATTTGAGTGATCGGATAGATATAAGCCTTGAATAGGCAAATTAAAAAAGCCCTCTTAAAGATTTAGCTTAGGGGGTTTTTTGGATAGAGAAATTTATTGTATGACCGAGATTTTTCTAAAAGTTATATCAAGGTGCCCTGGGTGAGAATCGAACTCACATGACCATAAGGTCACACGATTTTGAGTCGTGCGCGTCTACCAATTCCGCCACCAGGGCTTTCCTTTTAAAATAAACCAAGAGGTTTTTACCTCTCTTAAAACTATTTTATATATTTTTTTGCAAATTGTCAAAATGATAAAAATGATCTATAATATATCTATATGGGAAAAATAATTTCTATAGTAAACCAGAAAGGAGGGGTGGGCAAAACTACTACTGCTGTTAATTTGAGCGCTTATTTAGCTAAAGCAAATTACAAGGTCTTGTTAGTAGATATAGACCCTCAAGCTAATGCAAGTTCTGGCATAGGAATAGAGGTGGAAAAACTGGAAAAAGGGATTTATGAATCGCTTCTCGGAGAAAAAGATGTTAGAGATATTATACTTAGAACCGAAAACAACAATTTAGATGTAGCTCCTGCCAATCCGGCCTTAGCCGGGGCTGGAGTAGAGTTGGTCGAGATGGAGGAGCGAGAGTGGCGTTTGTATAAAATCTTAGACAGCCTAAGAAATGATTACGATTATATAATAGTAGATGGACCGCCCTCTTTAGGTCTCTTAACAGTCAATAGTTTGGTGGCTGCAGATCGGATTTTGATTCCTATCCAAAGTGAATATTATGCCCTGGAGGGCCTGGGCCAGCTCTTGGAGACGATCGACCTGGTTAAGAATAACCTTAAACCCGAATTGGAAATATTAGGGGCTGTTATAACCATGTTTGACAAAAGGAACAGACTTTCCGGATTAGTTAGAAACGAGCTTCACCAATATTTTCCAGACAGGGTTTTTAGCACTGTGATTCCCAGAAATGTTCGTTTAGCAGAAGCTCCCAGTTTCGGGAAATCAATACTTAAGTATGATAAACGTTCCAAGGGCGGAAGAGCTTATGAGAAGTTAAGCAAAGAGATTAGAAAATTAGACAAATAATTATTATGGCTAATAAAGGATTGGGCAGAGGACTGGATTCCTTAATTCCCAAAAAACCAAAGAAAGCAAAATACCAAGGCTCTGACAAGCCAGCAGGAGAGGAGATGGTGGTCGATGTTATGTCTGAGGATGACAAGAGCAGAGTTTTTTATATCAACCCCAAAAAAATAAGGGCGAATGAACTTCAACCCAGGAAGAACTTCCTAGAATCTTCTATGAATGAGTTAATGGACTCTATTAGATTTTTTGGTATAATTCAACCCCTGGTTGTAACCAAAAAAGGGAATTCTTATGAATTGATTGCCGGAGAAAGGCGTTTAAGGGCTTCTCAAAAACTAGGTTTAAAAGAAGTTCCCGTAATTATTCGTGATTATGATCAACAAAGGAAATTGGAGGTGTCTTTGGTAGAAAACCTGCAAAGAGAAGATTTGAATCCGATAGAAAAAGCTTTGGCTTATAGGAAATTAATTGATGAGTTTAATTTAACATTACAACAATTGGGAGATAGAGTAGGTAAGTCTAGGCCTATAATCTCCAATAGTTTAAGAATGCTGGGATTGCCCGAAGAGATACAAGAGGCTTTGATCAAGGGGTCTATAAATGAAGGCCATGCTAACATGCTTACCGGGCTGGATTCGGAGGTCAAACAACTCAATGTATTCCGAAAAATATTGAATGATAATCTGTCTGTTCGTGCGGCTAAAAAGGAGATTCAGAATATTGGAGGGACTAAAAGCCCTAAGGTTAAGATAAATCATAATGATCAGAAAGTAGAGGAGGATCTTCGAGGTTTTTTGGGCACCAAGATCGAGATAAAAAGAACCACCAAGGGCAATAAGTTGATCATAGATTTTTATAGCGATGATGAGTTGGATAATCTAGTTAGAAAACTAAAAATGAAATAGGACTTGAAAATCGTTTTAATATAATTTAGGATAAGAGAATGATTTATTCTCTTTTTTTATGGCAAAAGAACAAAAGAAAACTTATTATATCTTTACTATAGGTTGCCAGATGAACAAGTCTGACAGTGAGAGATTGGCTTTTTATCTGGAGAATCTGGGCTTGGTAGAGGCCACTGAAAGCAGTAGAGCTGATCTGTTTGTACTGAATACCTGCGGAGTAAGGCAAAAAGCAGAGGATAGAATTTACGGCTTAATCCCCAAGGTTAAAAAGAAAAATAAAAAGGTAAAAGTGGTTTTAACCGGATGCTTGAGTTCTCGAAAAGATATCAGAGAAAGATTGGAAGACAAGGTGGATATTTGGTTGTCTATAGCTGACTTGCCTCAACTTGATAAGAAATTAGAAGAATTTTTTCCCCAGATCAGAGCGGACAAAGGAGACAGAGAGGCCAGGGAGAAAGACTATCTAAAGATAACTCCTAAGTTCAGGTCGGATTTTAGCGCTTTTGTTCCCATAGGTAACGGATGTAATAATTTTTGTTCCTATTGTGTCGTGCCTTTTGCTAGGGGTAGAGAGATTTACAGACCAGCTCATGACATTTTCAAAGAAGTGGAAATTTTGGTCCAAAAAGGCTTTAAGGAAATAGTTTTAATAGCTCAGAATGTGAATAGTTATCTATCCCCTGGGTCTTCGGACAATATCGATTTCCCCGGTCTTTTGGAGGGATTAAACTCAATCTCGGGTGATTTTTGGATTCGTTTTTCTACCAGCCATCCTAAAGATATGAGCCAAGAGCTGATTGATGTTATTGCCAGAGGTGAAAAGATTTGTAAACATATACACTTACCAGCCCAGGCGGGTGACGATCAGGTATTGGCAAGGATGAATAGAAAATATTCAATTCAGGAATACCAAGATCTGGTCAGAAGCATTAGAGCTAAAATCCCGGAAATGTCCTTAACTACCGATATTATTGTAGGATTTCCCGGAGAAACAAAGAAGCAGTTTGAAAATTCGGTTAATTTGTTCAAGGAGCTTAGGTTCGATATGGCTTATATTTCTCAATTTAGCCCCAGGCCCGGCACAAGGGCTTTTGATATGAAGGATGATGTTGCCCCAAAAGAAAAAAAGAGGAGAGAGGATAGATTGGCGAAGATATTGGCAGAGACTTCATTGAATAATAACAGGAAATATCTAAATAAAAAGTTTAAGGTTTTGGTGGAGGGGAGAGCTAAGTCAGGTGATTATTTTGCCAGAACCGGAAGTAACAAAAATGTCAAGATCATTGATGAAGGTAATTTTTCCGGAGATTTGATCGGATCTTTTCAGTTGGTGGAGATTGTAGATATTCAAAATTTTGGGCTTAAAGGAAAAATAAAAAACCCTGAACAAAAAATTTGATCAGGGATAATTTTTTAAAAAGGAAGTGTCTTTTTTTATTTTTTGGTTATAAAAACAACATTCCTTTTTTGATTTTTTTCTCTTCTCTGGGAGTGAAAGAGGAAATCGTTATTTTCCCTTGTGCAAAAGGAGCAAAAGATCGGGGTATAAAAATTTTTCGGCGCTATTCTTCTTGACATGAGCTGCTCCATTATAACCTTTCTCAAGTCCAGTTTAACTTTTCCCCTGCCGGTTATTGACCCCTTGGGAAAGGTAGAGACCAGCTCTTCCTCTAATTCATAGCAATTTCGACAAATTCCCGGCCAAAGATAACATTTAAGAGCCCCGGGTTCTTGGCCATACTTGACCTCTAGGAGGTCTATCACTTTAGGCACTATCCCTAATTCCGTTCCCTTTCTCCCGGAGTGAACTATTGCCAAAATATCTGTTCCTTGTATGGTAAGGGTAGGGCAGTCGCCGGTAATGCTCATTAGCACAGGATGAGCCCCGTCCTTCCGGTCTTGCCAGATAATGGCATCGCCTCGGCAATAATTTTCTATCAAAGAAATTTTTTTTCTCTCTACTATTTCATCTCCGTGCTCCGGCTCTATTTTAAGGAAGCAATTTCCACCCAAAGCACTTATTAAATCGTAATTGCGATCTTTTTCTTCTGTTACTGTTTGTTCTTTGTAGCCAAAGTCACCAGCCTCTATGGTCGTTATTCCGCTCAGATCATTACCAGAGAATGTAAAAGTTTTAAAGAACTGTGAATTTTGACCCTCCATTTTTTCCTCCTCCTTTTGGGTTAAATTTTTTTGTCAATTTAATTTATTATACCTATAATTCGCCTTATGTCAATTCAAAATAAACCATTTTTACCCAAAATCGTAGCTGTTTTGGGAACCACTGCCAGCGGCAAAACAAGACTAGGAGTGCTCATAGCCAGTAGGTTCGAGGGAGAGATTGTCAGTGCTGATAGCAGGCAGGTCTATAAAGGCATGGACATTGGCACTGGCAAAGACTTGAAGGAATATATTGTTCAGGACCAAGAAGGTCATTCTATGGAAATACCGTATCATCTGATTGATATGGTCAGGCCTGATCAAGATTTTAGTTTAGCCCAATTCCAAAAAGAAGCTTATAGAAAAATTGATGATATTTTGTCCAGGAAGAAATTGCCCGTTGTTGTAGGCGGGACAGGCCTTTACGCTCAGGCTATAATAGAGGGTTATAATCTCTCCTCCAGGGGCAGAGACCATCTATGGCGCCGGGAGGCAGAAGACTTAAGTGCTGAAGAGTTATTTTTAAAGATACGCAGGAAGAAACCGGACTTTGCTTCTAAAATAAATCCAAGTGATCGAAAGAATAAAATCAGGTTAATCAGATATTGGGAGGTCTTGAACCAGGAGTCATCTAATTTGGATTTTTCCGCCCAACCCAGATATGATAGTTTGGTTTTGGGCTTAACACATCCCTTTGAAGATTTAGAGAAAAGAATCTATAACAGACTTTCCGAGAGATTAGATAAGGAGGGAATGGTTGAAGAGGTGAGGAGGTTGCAGGAGGGGGGGTTGAGTTGGAAGAGGTTAGAGAGTTTCGGGTTAGAGTATAAATGGATAGCTCTTTATCTTCAAGGAAAGATCGATTATCCTGATATGAAAGAACAGCTTTATACAAAGATAAGAAAATTTGCCAAGAAGCAATTAACTTGGCTGCGAAGATGGGAGAAGCAGGGTAGAAAGGTTAATTGGGTTAAAAGCGAGAAAGAAGCGCTTAGTTTGGTTGACAGTTTCCTGCAGCGGAAAAACTAAAAGCAAGTCGGTTCAAAAAAACAAGAGGTCTGGACACCTCTTGTTTTTCTTAGGAGCTTAAGTTTTTTTGTTTATTTGTCTAAGATTTTTTTCAATATTTCAAGGACTTTTTGAGGGTTCGCCTTTCCTTTGGTTCTGGCCATGGCTTGGCCTACAAAATATTGCAAGACATTCGTTTTTCCTTGTTTATACTGATCTACTTGATCAGTATTTTTGTCTAAAATGTCTTTAACAATAGTTTCCAGCTCGGCTTCATCATCCAGTTGCTCCAAACCCAAGTCCTTCATGATTGAACTGGGCTTTCCTCCTTTTTTATACATCGATTCCAGGATTTTTTGACCGGCGCTAGAGTTTATTTTGTTCTTATAGACCAGAAAGATAAGTTCGGCAAAATTTCCCGGAGTGATTTTGATATCAGAGATTTTTTCCCCGCTCTCCCTAAGATGTTTAAATAATTCACCCACTAACCAGTTAGCAGCGGCTTTGGCCAGTTTAGTCTTTTGTCTTTCCCAGTCATCTCCATCTGAGGTAATCCAGGCCCTCAATTCCGAGATCACATTTTCCGAGTAAGAGGATAGGTCCTTGTTAGAGACCAGAATTTCCGCGATTTCTTGGTCAAAATCATATTGTTGCTGAAAACGCTTCTTTTTTTCCGGGGGCAATTCAAGCAATTCGGATCTGATGCTTTCCACCCACTTCTTATCAAGATTGATCGGAGGAATGTCCGGTTCAGGAAAATACCTGTAGTCAGCAGCGGTCTCCTTAACTCTTTGTCTTGAGGTTTTAGCTTTATTTTCTTTCCAACCTCTTGTTTCTTGGATTATTTTTTCTCCGGAAGACAAAAGCTCTTTTTGTCTTTTAATTTCGTAATTAATAGCTTTTTCAATTGCTTTGAAAGAGTTTATGTTTTTTATTTCCACCTTGGGATTCAAGGTGGATTCTTTTGTCGCTTCTATTTCACCGGATTCCTGATTGTATTTCCAACTGTCTTTGACTTGCAAGCTAACATTGGCCTCGCAACGCATTTGCCCCTTTTCCATGTCGGCATCACTAATATCCAAATATCTCAAGACCTGTTGGTAATTTTGGCAGAATTTTTTGGCAGTTGTAGCGTCTTCGATCACAGGATCCGTGACCATTTCTATTAGGGGAGCGCTGGAGCGGTTATAGTCGACCAAGGAATAATCTTTTTTCTCCGGATGTCTGGTTTTTCCTGTATCTTCTTCTAAATGGATCCGGGTTATCTTTATGTTCTTCCCGTCTATCTCCATTTGGCCGTTGTAGGCCAGGGGGAGGTCGTATTGGGAGATCTGGTATCCTTTGGGCAGATCCGGATAAAAATAATTCTTTCTATCAAATTTCGTAAAATAGTTTATTTGACATCCCAGACCCAAGCCAAGTAGGATAGTCCATTCTATAGCCTGTTTGTTAGGAAGGGGCAATGTGCCCGGATGTCCCAAGCAAATAGGGCAAGTGTTGGTGTTGGCTTCTCTGTTATCAGATTCGTTTCGGCAACGACAAAACATCTTAGATTTAGTTTTGAGTTCGGCGTGGATTTCCAGGCCGATTATTATATCGTATTCCATAAATATCCGATGTTAAGGATTTATGTTTTAGTTATCTGTCATCTCCCTCGCCTTGCAGTTTGTTATCTTTTTGTCTGTTCCTTAACTTATCTAAGTTCCCTTGGGCTATATCCTCTAAGGACAGGCCTGTTTCCGTGGCTATCTGAGCTAGGTACCACAGGACATCTCCCAGTTCTTTCTGCAGGATATCTCTGTTTTCCGAGTCCAGTTTTCCTTCTTTATCTCTCAAGATCTTTTTTATTTTCTCTGCTACCTCCCCGGTTTCTCCGCTCAGGCCCAGAGTGGGATAAATGAAATTATTGCCGGCATGAGGATAGATGGCTGTTCGTCGTGATTTTTTTTGATATTCATTAAAATTCATTTATTTGATCTTATTTTTTATTTTATCATATATTTTTTCAGCTATTTTTTCTCTGGGCATGATCCCGTCTTTATCAGTGCACTCTATTATATCAAAGTTTTCCAAAGTTCTTCCTATTTCTATATATATTTTTTCTGCTTTTTTTAGGTGATCAAGATCATCTTCATGCATATCTCTTTTTTCTCCGTTTATGTAGGTCCGGGGATCTTTTTTATCCACTAATTTTTGAGCTATTTCCGGTTTTACGTGCAAGACCAGGCTCAGGTCGGGTTTAGGTATTCGGAACAAATTATACTCTAAATTATACAACCAATTAAAGAATTTTTTTCTTTTTTTCGGGTCATTTATTTTTCCTCCTTGGTGCGCCATGTTGGAGGACACATAACGATTGGAAATGACTATCTTTCCCTCTTCTAGCCATTTCTCGATTTCGAAACTGGCATCATAGCGGTCCGCGGCATAAAAAATAGAGGGAATCAGGGGCCCTGTTTCCTCAGCATTTCCATACTCTCCGTTTAGATAGTTTTCTACCAATCCGGCTGATTTTTTACCATATTGAGGAAAGTCAGCTTTTTTTACTTGATAACCGTCCTCTTTTAATTTTTTTATTAGAATCTGGGCCTGGGTGTTTTTGCCAGAACCGTCTGTCCCGTCCAGGACAATAAATTTACCTTTTCTTTTTTCCATATTTAATCAATATTTTTTCTATATCGTTGTATAAATTTTTCAAGTCATGATTATTTTCTATTATCTCTTGGGCCTCTTTAATGATCTCGGGGATTTCAGCATCAGCTTCTTGACCCTGATCTTCGAGGAATTGTTCGTAGCTCTTGTCTGAGTCTCCATGGTTTTCTCCTCTTTGAACCAATCTTTGATATCTTAGTTTCGGCTCAGCCTCTATTCCGGTTAAAATGAAATTGGATTTTTTCTTTAAATGCATTATATCAGCCCACCTTCGTATGCCGTCCACCACCACTATATCGTGATCATCCTTCTCAACATCTTCAGCTATAGCCTTAGCCAAAATGTCTTCACCCATTTCTTTTCTAAGGCAAGTGGACAGGTTTTGTAAGTTTTCTCTGGTGATTTCCAGGTGCAACCTCTGAGATACGTCTCTAAGTACATCAGAGAATTTGTATATTCCGGCATCATGGTTTTCTTGTAAATATTTGGCCACCGTGCCTTTACCGGAAGAGATCGGGCCGACCAGGCCGACTATCATCTTGTCCTGCATAGAGTTTTGTGTTTTTTAAAAATAATTAAAATTTTTAGTAGTGATTTTTGAGAAGTGTTCTTATTTTTCAATAATATCTTGATCACCCCTTTTAATATCCCAATTGCTTGGCTCCATATCCGAATGAAGAACTAAGTTGGGGAATAATTCTTTTAGGCTATAGTGCATTTGATGAGCTATCCTTCTTAAACTGGGGTGTACCGCTTTACTGGAGCGCAATTCAACTACATAAACCGCGGCCGGCAAGCCATAGGAAACGCGACAAGGGACATCAAATCCCATAGCTATATAATATTGTTTATTCTCCTCGCTTGTGCTTAAGTTAGCTATTCTTTGCTTTTGAATTTTTATAACCTTTTCAGCTTCTTGCCTAAGAGTTTCTGGTAGCTGTTTTAAATACCAGGAGTTAAAACCCAATTCAGTTGTTAGGAGGGGCATCCTGCAGACTCCGTTACGATGTCTTTGGATATCTCGGAAAGACCCGAAATCAAGCTTGAAATCGAAAACTATATTACCCAATTCCATCAGAAAGTGAGGTAAATTGGTTTTGGGGGGTCTTTTTTCTATAATATCTTGGTACTTTTCAACTTTTTCCGGGTTTATATTATTAGAGTAGCTGAATTCCGGGATGGGTTGATCCGGTTTGTAGAAATTATAGTTTTTCATTAAGTAGGACCAATAATTCTCTTGTTCCGGGCTGTCTTCGTGGCTAAAGCTGTTAGGATATTTTCCTTTTAATTTTTCTAAGATGTTATTGGCTGTTTTATTGATTTCCGGCAAGGGATGGTTTTTAAGTAATGATAATTTATCTTTAGCTTGCCTTAAATTGGTGTGCCAGCTTAATTGGGTAGTGATTCCAGCCGGCAGGAAGCCACGCATGATGTCAAATGTTCTGGCTTGAATGGCCTTGTTGTAACTGACTTCTTCTTGGTCTGCTTCTTTAGGGTGTTGGTTTTTTAAGTGTTCTTTAACCGCCTCTTGGTTTTTTATATAAAATTTCATCCAATCTTTGAGAATTTGCCTTGACTCTTCACTGCCTATGGGATCCACTATGGGCTGTTTAGACATATCAATATATCTAGTGCTGGTTTCTTGACCCGAGTAAAGGGGCCAGTCTTGAAGAGCCTTGTCACCCAGCATACTGATACCTTCAATAAATACAGTGGTGCTACCGCAGTCGGCGATACTGCTGTGACCGTATTGAACATAGAATTTTTCCATGAATTTACCGCTTCCACATTGCTTTACTTTTTCCGCATGTTCGGTCACGCTTTTGGGGCTCCTAGAGTAGAGGGCCTGCATCATGGCAGTATCCTCGGGATTGAACTCGTCATAGATAAAAATGTTGGCAGACATATGTTTTGGGCTAATTAAAATAAAGTTTTAGTTAGGGTCTATAAAATTAATTTGAGCACTCTCCTCCGGCGCCTCGTTCTCCTCGATTTTTTCTGGGAGATCATCCCCATAAACAGTCATTTCTTTTTTTAAAAGATTGAATTGAATTCCGGCTTCAGAAAATATTTCCTTACTTCTGCTCCCAACTTGATAGTCGGTCTCGCAAACAACTCTTTTAATACCGGTACTAATTATCATTTTAGCACAGACATAACAAGGAGTCATTTTTGTATAAATAGTAGCTCCTTCCAGGGGAGCTCCAAAGCGGGCCGCCTGACAGATCGCGTTTTGTTCGGCATGGGTGGTCCGGATGCAGTGCTGAGTCTGGGATCCGTCAGCATGGGTGACGGTATGAATTTCATGTCCCACGTCATCGCAGTGGGGGAGGCCTACGGGTGACCCGACATAACCGGTAGAGATTATTCTTTTGTTTTTTACTATTATACATCCTGACCGACCTCGATCACAGGTACCTCTTGCCCCAACTATTTTAACAATTTTCATAAAGTATTCATCCCAAGAAGGGCGAAGGTGTTTTTCTTGTCCCATATTTTTTTATTTATTTTTAAACAAAACAAGGAGTTGCAATCCCTCCTTGTTTTAATTGTTATAAAATATTATCAGATAAGTCATTAAAAATCAAATAACAGTCAATACTACTTGAATTTCTTTAAATTTCAGTTAAAATTGTTGAACTAGGAGGAGTGAGAATTTAATTGTTACCTTTCTTTCTTAAACTCGTTCTTTAAAACAGATGGCCATATAATCATAATTAAAATTAAAAGGAAAAAGCTATGGACAAAAAAATTCTCATTTTATTATTGGTCTTTATTCTGGGCGGAGCCGGAGTTTATCACGCTTTTGCCGTGAATAGCGGACCGGAAGTTTCCAAGGACAACTCTTTTTACAACGGCCAGGAGTCTCTTCAGGTGGCTAAACAGTGGGTTAAGGAGGAGTCACCCACCTATACCTATGACGGTTTTGACCTGGAGCAAAAGGCGGTCAGAAAACCAGAGGATCTCGCTTGCTCTGATTGTTATGAGTTCGATTTCTCTTTCAACTCCCGTCAAGGAGGTTATGGCAACCGAGAGGGAGAGATGTTGATTCAGGTTATTACCCCTCATTTGATGACAGTTACCGTAGAGGGGGGAAGGGTTGTCAAAGCCATTACCGATGATATTTTTGATGAGATCTCAGAGGAGCTCAAGCCGGAAGGCAGAGTTGATTTCGAAAACAATTTCGAAGGAGTAGAGGAGTTATCTCCTCAAAAGGAGCAAGAGGTAAAACTTTATTACTACAACCAAGACCAGGATGTGGATGATGAGGGAATGGTTTTGTGTAGTGCTGATTCGGTTGAGGCGGTGAGCAGAAGTATTGTTTCCGAAGAACCTATTCGAGAAACTATAGAGCTTTTACTTCTCGGCCAGCTCAGTGAAGAAGAGAAGGCGAAGGGATTAAGCACTGAATTTCCTCATCCGGAGTTTAAGTTGAAAGATTTGGACTTGGAAGATGGGGTGCTGACTCTTAGTTTTAGCGAAGTACCCGGTTTTAGCTCAGGCGGTTCTTGCCGAGTAACCCTCTTAAGGGCTCAGGTGGAAAAAACCGCTTTACAGTTCAGTGAGGTGGAAGAAGTAAGAGTGAAGCCTCTTAGCGTCTTCCAACCTTAAAAACTTCCTCCCAAAAACACTCTCTAAAAAAGAGAGTGTTTTTTCTTTTAAAAATATTTTCTGTTTTTTAGTTCCGGTGGTAGGTAACTTTGACTACTGTCGTCTTGTTCATGGGGGTAGAGGTAGTTTTTGCCATATCCCAGATCATCCATCAATTTTGTAGGAGCATTTCTTAAATGAAAAGGCACGGCTAGGTTACCTTTTTCTTTAGCATCTTCTTCGGCTTTATTGTAGGCTTGATAGGAGGAGTTGTCCTTGGCCGACTTAGCCATATAGGCCACAGCATGAGAAAGATTGATTCGACATTCCGGCATTCCGATTTTGTGACAGGCTTCATAGGTGGCGTTAGCCAGTAGTAAGGCGCTGTTATTGGTCAATCCTATATCTTCGCTGGCAAAAATTATCAACCTCCTGGCTATAAAGAGAGGATTCTCCCCCGCCAAGAGCATTCTGGCTAGCCAGTACAGGGAGGCGTCCGGGTCGCTACCTCTCATGGATTTTATCAAGGCTGAACTTAAATTGTAATGTTCTTCTCCTTGTCTGTCATAGAGAAGCGTCGGTTTTTCCATTATTTTTTTTATTGTTTGCAAGGTTATTTCTTTTTCTTGCTTAAAGCAATCCTCTAATATGTTCAGGGCGATTCTGGCATCACCGTTGGCTAGTCTGGCTATTAATTCCATGTTTTCGTAATTGGTTTTTCCACCCTCTCTCTTCAGCGCTCTTTCAATTATTTTGATCAAGTCTCTTTTTCCCAGAGCTTCCAAAGTGATTACTTTAATCCTGGAGAGAAGAGGAGAGTTGATGCTGAAGCTGGGATTCTGGGTAGTGGCCCCGATCAAGGTGAGGGTGCCGTTTTCGATATGGGGGAGTAAACCGTCCTGTTGGGCCTTGTTCCAGCGGTGAATCTCATCAATAAAAAGAATGGTCCTTTTATCAGGATTGTTTCGGGCCCTTTCTATTATCGAGCGCAAACTTCTTACTCCTTCGGTTACGGCATTCAATTGAACAAATACGGAATCAGTCTGGTGAGCCATTATTAAGGCTAAGGTAGTTTTACCACTGCCCGGAGGACCCCAGAAAACAATCGAGGGTACTTGGTCCTTTGCTATAGCTTGATATAAAAAGCTTTTTTTCCCGACCGCTTTTTCTTGGCCAAAAAAATCTGATAAAGTAAGAGGTCTTAAGCGATTGGCTAGAGGATTGTTTCTTTCCATTTTTTTTCTTTAAATTATATTTATCTTATTAAACTTTAATACCTGAGTCAATTTACTTAAAAACCTAAGAAAACTTGAAAATTCTTGTGGAAAAGTGTTCTTGTTGCTACTTGGTCTGGTATGCTACAATTCTAGCAAGCTCCTAAAATCCAAGATTTTTAGTGAGCGATAATAAATAACTTTGGATGTATGAAAAAAGAATTGATTCTATCTCTGGCATTGATTTTTATTTTGGCCGGTTGCGGAGCTGCTCCTGAGACTCCTGCCCCTGAAGAAGGCGACACTCCTGAGCCATCTCCGGCCCCCGGAGGGGATGCACAGGGACCAGGTCTTGACCCGAGCCCTGAACCTCCTCAGGAACAACCAATGCCAGAAGGGCCTACTGTTGATGATTTGGATGACCTGGAAGATTTAGACGAACTTCCTGATTAAGATTGTTTAGTGAAGTGTCATGCAAAAGGTCAGGTCAGGAAAAGTATTCGATCAAGGATTTGAGCTCGTGTTTTCTTCCTTGATCTTGACTTGGGCCTAAAAATTTTTAGGCCCAAGTCTGACCTCTTTCCAGGTTTCCTGATTATTTTTATCTATGTCGTGGTCACGTGCTTTGACTTCAAGAAAATCATTTGTTATTATAAAACCACTTTCTTTTAAAAAAGAAAGGAATAATAAATAAATCTTATATTTATGCGAAAAGAATTAATTTTAAGTCTAGCTTTGGTCCTTATACTGTCCGGATGTGGCGGATTGGGCCAAGATCAAGCTCGGCAAGAAGGTCTTTTGAGTCCTGAAGAGGCTGGTGTTGAAGCCAAGAATTTTATCAATAATTATCTTATCGGAGAGACTCAGGAGCCGGTGGAGATAATGGAGATTGAGGAAGAGATGGGTATGTATAAGCTGATTGTGCAATCAGGAGTCCAAACCATCGAATCTTACATGTCCAAAGACGGGGTCAAGTTCTTTCCCCAGGCAATTGACATGCAAGAACCTGATCAACAGCTAACTCAAGGTCAAACACCTCAGCCACAGGGAGCAGAACAGCCCCCGATGCCGGACATGAGCCTGGAAGAGCAGGCAGAAATGATGGTCCAGGAATCTTCCATGCTTATAGATGAAATGGGCGGAGAGATGGATGAAGAGGAGAGAGCTAATTTAGAACAAAAAGTGGCAGGTCTAAAGGAGATCAATGAATCCGTTGACCCTAGTAGTGAAGAATTGGAAGAAGGGATACTTGAGTTAGAAGAAGCAATTTATCCCATAATTGAGAAAATAATCGGTCAACAACAAACAGGAGCTGTTCCGCCTCAAGGAGAAGAAGGAGTATCACCTGAGGTTCAAGTAGTAGAACCTGACTCCTCAGGCCAAATAGACATTTCTCCTTAATCAGTTACCTAGAGTTACTTTATATACAGTTTAAAAAACTCCTTTTTCGGAAAGGGGTTTTTTAATCCCGAATCAATGTTAAAGAAAAAGACAATCAAGGTAGATGACAAGATGCAAAAAGGTTATAGTTATGAGCTGACCGAGTCGGTGGGGCGAAATTTTGATTCTGGTTTTCAACCTCATCTGAGTCCGAAGGATCTACTTGAGTTGGGGGTTTTTGGAGGTAGGTATATGACCGACACCAAAGGAGAGTTCCCTGATTCTTGGTTTGCTTCAGCCAAGTTGTGCTCGGAGAGACATGATCCCGAACTCAATTATTTCGGAATAAATGCCAGTCAGCCCCTGTCGGAATGGAGAAGACGAGGTTGGATTCATCCTGATGACCCCCGGGGTTGGTTCCAGTGGTATTGCCGTTATTATCTGGGTCGAAGACATGAGGATGATGAACGTCAAATAAAGAGATGGAGAGCTTTTAAGAGGCATTGGTCAGCAGTGAAAAAGAATTGCCTTGAAGGAGACTATGGTTGTAGGAGAAAACAGAGACAGGCTTTGTTGCATTGGGCTTATGATAGTAGGAGGATATAAAAAAGACGCCTTTTTGAACAAGGCGTCTTTTTCGTTTTTTTGTATAATTTGAGAGTTTTATTCTATATCTACTCTAATGCCCGGCCCCATAGTCGAACTAATACTGACATTTTTCAGGTAGGTGCCCTTAGCTCCACTGGGCTTATGCTTCTTGACGTTTTCCACTAAGGTTTTGAAATTTTCTTCTAGAGATTTGGTGTCAAAAGAAACTTTTCCTATCATTATATGAAGATTGCCAGTATTGTCATTCTTGAAACCGACTTTACCTTTTTTAAGCTCCTTAATAGCTTTAATCGGATCAGGGGTGACAGTTTCGTTTTTCGGTGAGGGCATCAAACCCCTGGTTCCTAAGGTTTTGGCTATTTGAGACAAGCTCTTCATTAGGGCCGGTTCAGCCACGGCTACATCAAAATCAGTTTTTTCAGTTTTTTTGATCTCCTCAATCAAGTCTTCCGCTCCGACTTTATCAGCCCCGGCTTCTTGGGCTTTTTTTTGGTTTTCCGGACTGACAAAGGCGGCTACTCTGATTTCTTTTCCGGTTCCATGTGGCAGGGCCACTGCTCCTCTGACTTGCTGATCTCCCTTTCTGGGATCAATGCCCAACCTAAAGTGAACTTCGACCGAAGCATCGAATTTGGTTTTGGACAACTTCTTGGTCAGCTCTAGGGCTTGCTCTGGTGGATATTTTTTATCCTTTTCCCAGGTTATCTCTGACACATCCTGTTTCACATTTTGTTTTTTCTCAGGGGACAGACCCTCTTTTTCTTTATTTACTTCTTTTTTTGCCATAAGATTATTTAGTGGTAAAAACGACCTCGTTTTTTACAAAACCAAGTCTCCCACTCCATTTAATTATTAGTCTTTTATTTGAACTCCCATTTGCCTGGCAGTCCCGGCTATAATTTTTTTTGCCGCTTCCAAGTCATTGGTATTTAGATCCGGCATTTTTATTTCAGAGATTTCTTTTAATTGTTCTTGGGTAATAGAGCCCGGCTTTTCCAATAGAGTTTTGCCTGCTCCTTTATTGATTCCAGCATATTTCTTGATTAAATGGGCTGCCGGAGGTGTTTTAGTGATAAAATCAAAACTTCTGTCTTCATAGACAGTAATCTCCACCGGAATGACATCTCCTTGTCTGTCCTTGGTGGCTTCATTGAATTGGTTGCAGAAGTCCTGAATGGCCAGACCGTGTTGACCCAGGGCCGGGCCCACCGGTGGTGCGGGGTTTGCTTGCCCTCCCGGAATTTGCAGTTTTATAATAGTAGATACTTTCTTCGGCATATTGTTGTTTTATATTTTTTTAATTTGTAAAAAGTCTAGTTCTACCGGCGTTTCTCTCCCAAACATGGAGACAACAACCTTGACTCTCCCTTTTTCTTGGTCGATATAGGTTATTTTTCCTTCCAGATTCTTAAAAGGACCATCCACGATTCGAACCGGTGTATTTTCGGTAAAGTCAATTTTGTATTTGGGCTCTTCCACACCCATTCTTTTTTGAAGGCTTTTTATCTCTTTCTCGCTCACCGGAGTGGGAGTGGTGCCGGTTCCAATGAATCCGGTTACATTCGGAGTGTTTCTGACCACATACCAAGAATCATCAGTAACCACCATTTCCACCATTACGTATCCGGGGAATATCTTCTCTTCAATAATCTTTCTTTTGCCGTTTTTGATCTTGACTTTTTTTTCTTTGGGCACCATGACATTGAAAATCTTATCTTCCATGTCCATGGACTCAATCCTTTGTTTTAGGTTTTGAGCAACGTTCTCCTCGTAGCCGGAATAAGTGTGAAGGACGTACCAACGTCGACCCTGATCCAATGTTTGTTTGGGCATATTTTATAAAATTAGTTTAATTATATTACTGAAAAGATAATCTAATCCGCCCAAAAATATAGCTACTGCGATACTTACCAAGATTACAGCCAGGGTATAATTATAGGTTTCTTCTTTGGTAGGCCAGGCTACTTTTTTTATCTCTGCTAACGCTTCTTGAATAAATTTCTTAAGCTTTTCAAACATAATTCAAGTAATTAAAAACCGCCTTTCTTTGTGGCAGTTAGTTCTTTGTTAATTTGATTATAATAATACCTTAAGCCAGATTGCATGTCAAGTAAGAATGTGATATATTTAAATCAAAATTGAGAAGGGTCTTGTCTCTAAGCTTTTTTAAATATATAATTTTAATTTACAACAAGAAAAAAAAGGAGGTTTGTTCATTTTTTTCTTGTATAAGCAACTTATGAGTTCATTTTTTTCAAAATCCAAACTAAATCTAGAAAAAAGGATCAATCGTCTTATTTTGTTCTTATCTTTAAATGGAATAGTGCTTTTATTATTAGCTGTGTTGGTGGTATGGTCTCCGCTTTTGACAAGGTTGTTAATAGGGTTCACCATTATCGTGATAGCCTACATTTTCCTTTATCTGGCTTATCGGGTTTGGGAGGTAAAGAAGCATTTTGAAAAATATCTAAAAAATTAAAACCGGAATTTTTTTATGAAAGAGAAAATGTTTAATAAGAAGAGCAAGTTGATTCTTTGTTTTTTGTTCTTGGGAGTCTTGGTCTTGACCGCCTGTGCCAGGGAGGAGAAAATGGACGAGTTGTCCGAGGATGGTAAGTTCAATTACAGAAACGAGGACTTGGGTTTCCGAGTCTCTTTGCCAGAAAGTTTTGAGCATTATCAATCAGAACGTAGAGAGGGAGAGGGATACACTGAGATTATATTCTTGGTCCCCAGTGGAGACACTTCCTTTTTTCGGGATGTGGCTGGCTATGCTCGACCTATAACCGTTAGGATCTATCAAGACGGCGAGCCTGAGTCCGGACCCGAGAAGTGGGAAGAGTTCGGTCAAAAAAACAATCATCGTTATTTCGTGAGCTTTTGGAGCGGTGTTCCCAAAGACTGGCAAGATGTTTGGGATGAGGATATGAAAAAAGAGATCCGAGAAAGCCTAAGGCTTAAATAGTGATTTTTATTTAACAGGTTTAAAAGGATCCTCCGAGAAAGGAGGATCCTTTTTTGTTTTTTAGTTATAGAAAAATCTATGTTGATCATGAATAAGTTCAGGCACATTTTGGACGGCGAAGCCGGACAAAATGAATGCAAATA
>CAZWNU010000008.1:0-35954 GCA_964635515.1 uncultured Gammaproteobacteria bacterium | reverse complement strand
GTGGGCCGGGCAGGATTCGAACCTGCGAAGCCGCGAGGGCGAGTGATTTACAGTCACTTGCAGTTGACCACTTTGCTACCGACCCATTTCTCGAAAAGGAGCCCGAAAGCGGACTTGAACCGCTGGCCTCATCCTTACCATGGATGCGCTCTACCGACTGAGCTATTCGGGCTAAATTTATCTAAAATTAAAAAAACCCGAAAAATTTCCAAGTTTTTCCACTTCACTCCAACTTGTCTAGGATGACTGGGACAAATTTTCCAGTCTTTCCTTAAATTCTTCAAGTTTTTTGTTTTCGGGATTAACCTCGGTTAACTTATTGTAGGCCTTGGAGGCCGTTTCTTCATCCTTATTTATTATACTGACCTCAAACATAATGTCAAGATATTTAGGATTGTTCGGAGTTAAAGAAAAAACTTTTTTCATATTCTCCAAAGCCTCTTGGTCCTCTTTGTTCTCCTTTCCGGCCATGGCCATATCATAATACACCTCTGCCTGTTTGACTACATCATCATCCCCCACTAGCTTTAGAATATGGCCATAGGTCTCCTTGGCTTCCTGAAATTTCTTATTATCAAAGTACAAATCCCCTAGTTTCTGAAAAGCGTCTATATTTTTACTATCCAGCCCCACTATTTCTATCAGCTTTTTCTCCACCTCTTCAAAATCATCCTCCGGGTCGAGATCCCCAATATCATTAAATAGCCTGGAAATCTTTTTGTCTTTATCCTCTTGACCCTCCTTTAGTTGTTGATCATAACTTTCTTTGATCTGAAATAATTTATCATAACTGGTGACCAAAAAAGAACCAGCCCCTTTTAAAAAACCGCCTAGATTATTGTAAGCCCAAGAATTCCATTTCATTAAACTCCTTTTAATCCTTTTACCAGCCACGCTCTCCTTGAACCTGGCCTCCTTCTCTCCCGGAATGCTGTCCACATCCAAGCTGGCCAAAAAAGAGAACTTTCTGACCACGATTACAATAATGATCAACAGGCTAATCGATATTAGAATCAAGGGAACTAAATTATACATTTTTTCTAAAAATTAAAAAACAAATTATATTTACTCGAGCATTCTCTTGGATATTTGGAAGAAATCCTCTGCTTGCAAACTGGCTCCTCCCAGCAAAAGCCCATCTATTTCTTGGCTCTTGGTAAATCTATCAAGATTATCCAAATTGACACTTCCGCCGTAAATTGTCAGAATCTTTTGAGCTTGATCGGAAAAATTCTTCTTTAAAACAGATTTTATCATTTTATAGGCTTCTTGTATATCCTTTTCCTCTATTGCCTGACCGGACCCAATGGCCCAAATAGGCTCGTACGCCAAGATCAAATCCTCGACCTGATCCAAAGACACCCCGGACAAAGCTCTTTCTATTTGCTCGGAGAGAACCTTATCCCTGAGGCCCTGCTCCTTATCCTCTTTTTTTTCTCCGATGCAAACGATAGGTGTTATCTCTTTTTCCAGAGCAGCCTTAACTTTTTTATTGACCATCTGATAATCCTCGGACAGATACTCCCTTCTCTCGGAGTGTCCCAAGATAACATATTTGCATCCCAGGCCCTTTAAGCTGCCAGGAGACACTTCTCCGGTATAGGAGCCGTAATCCTGCCAAAACATATCTTGAGCTCCCAGTTGCAGAACAGAAGATTCCAGTTTTTCCTTGATTCGGTCCAGAGATAGAAAATCCGGACAAAGCACCACTTCTCTTAGGGAAAAATCATGAAACTTATCTAAAAAATCTTCCGCCAATTTAAGGCTCTGCCCCGGGTCCAGATTCATTTTCCAATTAGCTATTACTATTTTTTTAAAAACCGCCATAAAAATTTAGACTTTTCTTAATTATAGTTATATTATCACTAGCCAAAAAGAAATACAAATTCCCAGGATCAATCAAAAAGGAGATGGGCTCGTTCCGAGAGTTCTTGGGCCTTAATAATCCTTTCTTCCCTTTCTCCCGCTCCCAGGATAACAGAAACCAGTCCCCCGTTCCTCTGTTTGTCCTTGAATTTTCCGACAAAACAATAGCCGGCCTGATCGGTATACCCGGTTTTTCCGCCCAGAAACTCAAGATCTTGATATTCTTCATCCTTGACAGGGGTTCTGGTGGAAGAAACTCTCACTTTTTTTCCTTGTTCAGTATAAAACTCGTACTCTTCTGTTAATGTCGCTTCTCTTATCTCCGGCTTGCTCAAAGCCACCTCTGCCAACCTGGCCACTTCTTTGGCATTGGAAATATTATTGTTACTCAAACCGGTCACATCCTGAAAAGAGGTGTTAACCAGACCGATTGATTCGGTCTTAAGGTTCATTTTTTTCACAAACTCCTCCTCTGTCAATCCAGTGGCATGAACCAGGGCCATGGTGGCAGTATTAGCTGAAGCGGTCAAACTGGTATGGAAAAGATCTTTTATTCTGACCCTGTCTCCTAAAAACAGATAAATCCTACCTCCTTCTTTTCTATCATCCCGGCTAATCTCATGGACCTTATCCCAGCCGGGATTATTCTCCAAGAAAACCAAAGCCGTCATCAACTTAGTGATGCTGGCTATGGAAACTTCTTCCTCTGCCTCTTTCTCATACAAGAACCTTCTATCAACAGGATCCCAAAGTGCTGCTGACGCCTCTCCCGGATCAAAATCCGAAAAATCAAACTCCCCTGCTATCTGACCTGTTTTTTCTTGAGGAATCGCATTCATCCCGGCTTTAGCTCGGGATATATTAAAATGCAGTTGAGGAAAGTTTTCAACAACAAAATCATCCAGATCATCTTGGGACCGAGACAAAAACTCCCGACCCTGCTCAGAGAAAGCATGGATATCAGCCTCGGAGGAAAAAGAATCTGGAACAGGTAGAATATTAATTACTAAAAAAAGACTTAAAAAACCAATTAATACCGCAAACATAAATTTCAATTTATTTCTCTTTTTCTGACAAAATCCGATCAATTGTGTCGTCCTGACTCAATTTATCATAATCGGGTAATTCTTTTATATCATTAACTCCCAAAAAACGCAAAAAATCCATGGTTACGGTATAATAGTTTTCCTCCTTTTTGGCATCCTTATTCACTTTAACCAGGCCGCGTAACAAAAGATTCCTTAATATCAAAGAACAATTAACCCCTCTTATTCGATCCAGATCCAGTTTAGAGATCGGACCCCTGTAGGCGATTATAGTTAGGGCTTCCAAGCTGGGACGGGTCAATTCACCACTGCTTTCCTCTTTAATAAAACTCTGGACCACTGAAGAATTCTGAGGAGAACTGACCATTTGAAACCGGGAATCCTGCCTTATAACCCTGACCCCTCTCTCTTCCTTCCGGCAATCCTCTGCCAAAGCCTCCAATCCGCTCTCTATATCAGCCAAGGGCTTATCTAGGCTTTTAGCTATTTCCTTTAAAGACAAAGGTTTAGCAGCGATAAAAAGCAAGGATTCCAATTGAGATTTTAATTTCCTAGTCATAAGAAAGATCTTGTTTATTGCTTTTCAAGCCGGGATTAATATTAATAGTGGCGAATAATTCCTCTTGTTCTGTTAAAATCACTCTTTGCTTGCTCAGTTCCAAAATGGCCAAAAAACTGACTATAACCTCGGTCTTGTCGGAACAACTTTGAACAACCTTGTCGAAACTGAATTTCACCTTTTTCCAGACCATTGTTTTAACAATTTCTATTCTCTCCTCCAAACTTATTTTATAACTCATTCCCTCTTCTTCCATTTTTTCTTTTAAAACCTCACTTTCACTAAGATCCTTTAAGATCTGTTTTTGGATTCGAGACAACTCCTGAGCCTTTAACTTTTTAGGGGGTGAAAAAAGATCCCCTCCCTCTAATGAAGCTCTTTCTTGATAAAGCTTACCTCCTGCCAATTGCGGAACATAGCTAAAATTCTTAAGCTTTATCAAGCCCTCGATCTTTTGACCGGCTTCTAAGAACTCCTTATAGATCTTTAATTGCTGGGCTAACTCCTCGCCATCTTCTTCCTCTTCCTCCCATTGAAAATGAGGAAGCAAATATTTGGATTTAATGAATAGTAATTTGGCAGCTACCAATAAAAAATCTCCTATCTCCTCCGGTCGAACCTCCTTGAAGTTCCTGATATGCTCCACATACTGATCGGCTATCTTGGCCAAACTGATCTTGGTTATATCCATCTCTTGCTTTTCTATCAACTTTAAAAGCAAATCCAAGGGCCCTTCAAAATTTTCAATCTTAATTTGAAGCATAAAAATTATTTCTTAGAGGTATTCGCTGTTTTTTTCTTGGTCCCGGTTTTGGCCTTAGCGGATTGGGAAGCGGTCTTTTTGGTAGCAAGTGTTTTTTTCCGACCCGTTTTTGGGGTCGCGGAAGATTTTTTCTGGGGAGCGGATTTCTTGGAAGTAGAAGAGCTTCTCGCAACCTTTTTTTGAGGAACTTTTTTCTTAGGTGTTTTTATCTTTTTCTTTACCCCGATATTGGCCAAGACTGCTTCTTCCAATTTTAAGAAGTCTTTAACCGCCAACTCAACTGAATGATTAAAACCTCCTGAAGGAAAAACCACCTTCCTAGCCTTTTCCAGTTCCTTGTCTACTATTACCGGGAGTTTATGAAAACTCCCAAAAGCGCCCAGAGCGCCTTCCTTGATCTTTAAAAGCTTCTGCATGATCTTTTCACCCGGAATTTTGACTGTTTTCACCTCCTTGCCCCTTTGTTTGCTGATAAGCTTTCTGATCTTTTCTTCATTCAAATTCTTATCAGCCGGCAACAGGACCAAATAATAATCCTTATCAGCTTTGACCAAAAGAGATTTGGCAATCTGATCCATCTTTCTTTTCAGGGTATTGGCGGCGTCAATGGCGGTATAGACTTTTTTATGCTCCAGAAGTTCATGGCTTACACCCATTTTTTCCAAATACTTGATGAGTTTCATAGGGGGTTTTTGAGTTTTGTTTTTTTTGCTGGTAGCCATATAGGTTTAAGCCCCGACCTATTTTTTAAATCTCCTTTTTAAAAAGCAATTTAAAAAAGGTTCGGGAATTTATTTAATTACCTTATTATAATTATACCGCAAAAATGGGCTAAAAGCAAAAAATAAAAAAAGCGTTTAAAAGTAAAACGCTTTAATTGAAAAAGGTAACCCGATCAAAACCTAGTCCTTCTTTAATTTGAGACCCAAGTCTTTTAATTGCTTTTCCTCAACTTCAGAAGGGCTTTCCATCATCAGATCCCGACCGTCACCGGTTTTAGGAAAAGGAATGATCTCTCGAATACTGTTCTTATTCATAATAGCCATAAGCATTCTTTCCAAACCGGAAGCGATTCCGCCATGAGGCGGGACCCCATAGTCAAAAGCTTTTAAAAAATGGGAGAATCTTTTTTTATCCTCAGCCTGGAAACCAATCAGGTCAAATATTTTTTCCTGGATCCGTCGATCATGAATTCTAATACTGCCTCCGGCCGACTCTACTCCGTTCAGGGAAACATCATACTGAGTGGATAGGGCCTTGTGAGGATCCTTATCCAATAATTCCGCGTCTTCCGGCCGAGGATTGGTAAACATATGATGTTCCGGATTATAATAACCGTCTTGAACTTCTTCTTCAAACAAGGGGAAATCCAAAATGAAACAAAAAGCCAGTTTGTTGTCATCCAAAAGACCTAACTTGGATGCCAATTCATTCCTTAAAGCTCCGAGGCTTTCTCTGACCACCTTCTCAGTATCAGCTCCGAAAAATATAATATCTCCTGTTTTGGCTTCCATTTTCTTTACTATCTGCCAAGCTAGATCCTCGCCCAAGAATTTAACAATTGGAGATTGCAGTTCTTTGTCTTTGACTATAATGTAGGCCAAGCCTTTAGCTCCGAAATCAGACACAAAGTTGGTCAGAGCATCGATCTGAGCGCGACTAAGCTGCGCTCCCCCGGTGGCTGTCAGAGCTCGGACCACTCCTCCTTTCGCCACTGCCTCGCTAAAAACTTGAAATTGACAATCTTTAACCAAGTCGCTTAGATCTCTGATCTCTAGACCAAATCGGAGATCCGGCTTGTCTGTGCCGTATTTAAGCATAGCCTCTTGGTGACTCAGCCGAGGCCAAGGTTGGAACATGATCTCTTTTTCTGGAAAGACTTCCTTTATCGCCTTGGTGAACAAATCTTCAGTCAGATTAAGTACATCCTCTCTGTCCACAAAGGACATTTCCAAATCCATTTGAGTAAATTCGGCTTGTCTTTCTCCCCTGGTATCTTCATCCCGAAAACATCTGGCAATCTGAAAATATTTATCCATCCCGGCTATCATCAGAAGTTGCTTATATTGTTGAGGTGATTGGGGTAAGGCGTAAAATTTACCTTGTTGTTGACGAGAGGGCACCAAAAAATCCCTGGCTCCCTCAGGGGTGCTTTTGCTCAAATAAGGGGTTTCGATCTCGGCAAACCCCTGAGAACTTAAATATTCTCGAATAAATTTGACAAAATAATGACGTTTTAAAATGAGCTCCGCTATCTCAGGCTTCCTCAGGTCCAAATAACGATATTTCATCCTAATCTCTTCATTGATCTCGATCCTTTTTTCCTCATCGATCTCAAAAGGAGGGGTTTGGGCACGACTATATATCTCCAGCTCGTTCACAGCCACCTCTACCTGTCCCGTGCTTAACTTCGAGTTGACCATATCTTCGGGACGAGCCACCACCTTTCCCTTAACTCGAACCACCCATTCGCTTCGAAGTTTATCCGCCTCCTGCCAAGTCTCCTTCTTGATCTCCGGATTGAATTTCACCTGGGTTATTCCATATCTGTCCCTCAGATCAATAAAGATAACTCCTCCGTGATCGCGACGGCGATGAACCCAACCACAAAGCTCCACCTCTTGATCAATGTCTTTTTTGTCTAACTGTCCGCAAGTGTGTGTCCTAAGCATATAATACCTATTAAGAATTTAAAGTTAAATTATATATTATTTATTTGATCTTAGCAAGAAAAATTGTAGTTATAGAAAGCTTTGACTGTCTTGATGACCTCCTTGTTCAGGCTTTCGTCCTCCACAACCAATTTTCCGGCCATGCCCAGATCCTCCCTCTGGAGAAAACGAAGAATTTTAATACTATTGCCGGAAAGAACAAATTTGAATCCGACTCCGGCATCCTGGCAATCGGGGCAGACCACCCCTCCGGCTCCGGGGCTGAAATAATTACCTGAAAGTCCCAGAGGAGATTGACAATGGAGGCAAACATCCAAGGAGGGTTCGGATCCACTCAGTTTTAAAAACTTCAACAAAAAAGAAAGGCTTAACATTTCTTGATTTTGTTTTTTAAATTGTTCCAGTTTTGCTAAAAAAGTACTCAAAAGCTGGAAAATATCTCTTGCCTCTTCGCAAAAACCTTCCCGGGTTTCCTTTTTAATAATTCTGGCCACTGTCCCGGCACAACCAAGCTTGGTCAAATCGCTTTTAATCCCGATAAAAAAATTCCGGCCGATAGAGCTGGCCAGGTAATTTCCGCCCCGACCTCTGATGACCATTAAATCCGACAGAATAAAGGGCTCCACATGCCCAGCCAGCTTAGAGCCCGGCTTTAGACCACCCCTGGCGATCAGAGACATCCTACCGAGATCGGAAGAATAAACAACCACCCTTAAATCACTCTCTCGAAAAGGTTCTCGGCTTAAAGTAATGGCCTTGGTATGAAAAGTACTTGTCATAGACTAAAGATAAGAATCAAAATATTTTTGCAGAATAAGCATAGCTGACACCGCATCCTCTTCCGCCCTGATTCGATGAGCCACTTTTTTGTTCAAAGATGTCGCCTCCTTAGTACTTAATCTTTCATCCCAAGTTATTATCTGAACCGGAGAAGTTTTTTTCAAACTGTCCAGAAATTCCTGAAAACAGGAATTCAACTCAGCCTCCTGATCATGTATCTGTAAAGGAAGTCCCAACACCAAAACATCAATCCCCTCTTCCTCCACCGCTTGCAGGACTTCATCCAATCCGGAAACCACCTTCCAAGGACTGGCTATACCCACCTCTTCTTCTCCCAGGGCTAGGCCAATCCTCTTCTTACCCCAATCCACTCCTAAAAATTTCCTTGCCCGGTTACCCATCATAGTAAAGTTAAAATTTTATAGCCGGAGTTGGTAACAGCCACTGTATGCTCAAATTGAGCACTAAGACTTTTATCCTTGGTCTTGACCGTCCAACCGTCTTCAGGACTTGTAATAACCTCAGGGGATCCCCCCTGATTTATCATGGGCTCTACTGTAAAAGTCATGCCTTTTTCCAGCTTGATCTTGTTTTCCGGTGTATAAAAATGAAAAACATCAGGGTATTCATGGAATTTTCGTCCTATGCCGTGACCGCCATAATCTTGAACTACGCCATAACCAAATGTTTCAACGAATTTCTCTATGGCCAAACCAACCTTATAGAGATAGGATCCCGGCTTAATAGCCTTAATCCCTTCATACATGGCCTCTTCGGTTCTGCTGATCAAAAGACCGGTTTCTTCTGATATCCGGCCCACACCAAAAGTTTTAGAGGTATCTCCGTGATAACCTTCCCAAATCACGGTGATATCCACATTTACAATATCCCCTGAATCTAAAACCTGCTCATAAGAAGGGATGCCGTGACACACGGTGTCATTGACTGAAGTGCAGACGCTCTTGGGAAAACCCTTGTAGTTCAAAGGGGCGGGAGTAGCTCCTTGTTTGATAATAAAATCGTGGCAAAGCTCGTCTATTTTTCCGGTAGAGATTCCAGGCTTGATTCGAGGTTCTATAAAATCCAAAACACGAGCTGCCAATCTTCCGGCAGCCCTCATCTTTATCAATTCTTGATTGGACTTAACGGCCACCATAAATCTATAATTTAAGGCTTTTCACAACCTGGGAAAAAATAGAATCTATCTCCCTTTCACCGTCTATCTGAAGCAAAGAACCTTTTTTTTCAAATTCCTGGGATAAAAGAAGCTCGTTTCGATGGAATTCTTGCAACCTCTTTTCTATAGACTCTTCTGCATCATCATCTCTTCGGTAAAGCTCGCCTCCGCAAACATCGCAGATACCTTTTTTGCGAGAAGGTTTAAAAATCCGATGATAATTATTTCCACAACCGGAGCAGACACGTCGACCACTCAATCTCTTTTTGACCTCTGGATCGCTCACTTTTATAAACAAAGCTTTTAGTTCATAAGAAGAGCCAAAAACTTCTTTTAAGACCTCATCCAGTTTTTCCAGTTGTTTTTTGGTCCTGGGGAAACCGTCCAAAATTATTCCTTCTTTGATATCTTTTTGTCTAAGTCTTTTCTTAAGAACCTCTAAGACTAGGTCATCCGAGACCAAGCTGCCCTTGTCTATTCTTCCTTTGATCTTTTTCCCCAAAACACTGCCCTTTCTTTTCTCTGTCCTTAACAAGCGGCCCATGGAAATATTGGTCCAGTTTTTGTATTCCGCTAACAAGTAAGCCTGGGTCCCCTTACCTGATCCGGGCGGTCCTAAAAAGACAACAACTTTCTTGGTCATGATGTTTCAATTAATAAGAGTAAATTATCTTTGGCCGGCAAAACGCTTGTCACTACCTCCCCGGGGATTGTTGGCAAGACCCCTACCTCCATAATCCCTGTCATCTCCGGCAAAATTCTGACCGCTTTTACTTTTGGAACTCTGAGCAAAAGCGCCACTCTTTTTACCTGAGTCGCTTTTGTTAATGGAGATAGATTTCTCTTCCTCTTCCTCGTCACGACCCTTAACATCGACCTTAGGGTTTTTCGCCACTGTAAAACTTGTAGCCAAAGAAGCCTTCCTCTCTTTGTAGAAAAATGGATCCTCTCCGGCTGTTTTCCGGGATTCGTAGATATTCCGTTTCTTTTTGGCCTCTTCTTTTTTTCTGGCCCTCTCTTCTCTTGATTTTTTGGATGTAAAAATAATACCCATAACAATTATTATTATAATATAATTCTTGATTAATAAAAAGGGGCAAATAAAAACATCCGAACAAAAAGGTCAGATGTTTTTTTCTATCTCCCTCACTTAGGAGGCTTAAGTCCCATCATATTCTCTCATGGTCAGCTGGGATTGGATCTTTTTGACTGTTTCCACCGTCACTACCACCACAATCAATAAACTGGCTCCTCCAATGGTCAATATATCCATATCAGTAAAGTATCTCATAACCAAGGGCAGTACGGCTATAGCCCCTAAAAAGAGACCTCCAAAAAGAGTTACTCTGTGGGTAATAAATCTTAAGTATTCACTGGTATTTCTACCCGGTCTGATTCCCGGAACAAAACCTCCTCTTTTTTGCAAATTTTCCGATATTTTGTCCGGATCAAAGGTAACTCCGGTATAAAAATAAGTAAAGGCAAAGACCAAAAGGAAATAAAGAATACCGTAAATCAGCTGATTTCGGAAAAGATCATCCAGCCAACGAGCTCCGGCAGCCAGCCAGGCGGTTTCTGAATACATAAAAAACTGAGCAATCATAGAGGGAAAAGTGATAATGGCAATAGCGAAGATAATAGGAATAACTCCTGCCATGTTAACCTTTAAAGGCAGAAAAGAAGCCCCTCCACTGACACTGTTAGAGCCCCTGATCTGGCGAGCGTGTTGTACCGGAATCTTTCTTTGACCTTCGTTAATAAAGACAACTCCCACTATGGTGACTAGAGCGATGATCAAAAAAGAGACAATTGTGAATAACTGAGTCGGATCATAGGTAGCAATAACCTGTTGAACGGAAGTGGGTAGACCGCTGATAATACCGGCGAAGATCAAAAGAGAGATTCCGTTTCCCACATTCCTCTCTGTGATCAACTCCCCTATCCACATTAAAAATATAGTTCCGGCGGTTATAATCACTATCATGTGGAACATGTCGAAAAAACCTAAGGCCTGAATAACTCCGGGTGAAACATTCTGAATAAGTGTGATCATACCAAAGGCCTGAAGAGCCGCCAAGGGAACTGTCAACCACCTGGTCCACATAGTTATCTTTTGCCTTCCTTGCTCTTCTTTTTTCATCTCTTCCAGTTGCGGTATCACCATGGGTAATAACTGAAAAATAATGGAAGAGGTGATGTAGGGCGCCACACCCATCATCACTACCGAAAAGTTCTGCATCCCTCCTCCGGAGAACAGATTCATCATACCGAAGACCTGATTAGAAGCGAACAAGTCCCTTAATGCCTGAGTGTCCACTCCAGGAAAAGGGATGTTGGCCACCAACCTGAACAAGACCAACATCAGAACAACAAATGTGAGGTTTCTCCTTAGATCCGGAGTATGCCAAATTTGTCTTAATTTTTCAAACATAGTAATATTTATTCGATTTTACCTTTTTTCTTTTTAATTTGCTCGGCTGCACCAGAACTTATTTTCACTCCTTTAAAGCTTAATCCAGAGATCTCAAGAGATCCTTTTTGTAAAATTTTAATCGGTTGATGCCTGGTCTTGACCAAGCCCGCTTTCTCCAAGCTCTCCGGAGTTATGCTATCTCCTTCCTTAAAATTATCATTCAAGTAAAACAAGGCCACTTCCTGGGCCGCCGCCTTGGGGGAAGTGAATCCTCTTTTTTTAGGGGTTTGACCAATCAAACTTTTCAAACCTAAAAGTTTTAAGCCGCTGGTTCCGGAACGAGCTTTCTGCCCCTTTATTCCTCTGCCGCTGTAATTGCCTTTATTAGAGCCATTACCTCTGCCTATGCGCTTCCTGGAGGAGTTTTTCGAACCCTTAATTGTATTGACTGATAAGGCCATAAAATAAAATTAAAGTTACTTAAGCTCTTCTTGAGAAGATTTTTCTTTTTCGTCCTTCAAAGACTGGGAAGTATCTTTCTCATCTTTTTTCTCAACTTTTTTTTGACCCGAGACCTCAACCTTGGAAGAATCAACTCTTTTCAGATTCCTAAGAGCCTCTAGGGTACACTTAGCGTTGTTCACCTTGTTATTTGTGCCCAAGATCTTACTGGTAATATCCTTAATCCCGGAAAGTTCCAAAATAATCCTGACCACACCTCCGGCAATAATACCCCTTCCTTGACCACTGGGCTTGAACAAGATCTTGGCTGCTCCATACTTATGCTTTATCTCGTGGGGAATGGTAGATTCATTAACAATAGGAACACTGACCATGTCCTTTTTAGCCCTATCCACCGCCTTGCTGACAGCCAAGGCCACATCAGGTCCTTTGCCCAGGCCGATACCTATCTTGTTTTTCTTGTCTCCCACCGCTACGCAAGCTCGAAAACTCATTCTCTTTCCTCCGGCCATAACCCGGGTCACTCTGGCTATATCCAAAATCTTTTGATCAAACTCATCTTTTTGCCCGCCCTTGCCATCGTTTTTTCGATTTGGTCCGGCGCCTTTTTTAACAAAAGACTTCTTGACCGGCCCATTTTTTCCGGCCGCAGCCTGTCCTGAGGTTTGTTCTTCGGTGGCAATACTAGATTTTTTTTCTTCTTGGTTATTCATATAAAATCACTAGTTTAATATTTTAAAACTTTAACCCTTCCTCTCTGGCCCCGTCAGCCACAGCTTTAACGCGTCCGTGATATTTAAAACCGCCTTTGTCAAAAACCACTCTCTCCAACTTTAACTTCTTGGCCTTCTGAGCTATTAATTTGCCCACTTCTAAGCTTTGCTGGGTTTTGTTATCACCCTTCTTGCTTTTAAGTTCCTTATTACTGGCACTGGCCAGGGTTTTGCCGGCAAGGTCGTCGATCAATTGCACAAAAACTCCGGTATTGGACTTATACACGTTCAGTCTAGGCATGGTAGAGCTACCGGAAACCTTGGCCCTGACCCTGGTATGCCTTCTTTCTCTCTTAAACTTTTTTTCTTTGTGAATATCAGCCATATATTTTAACTTACTTTATCTAATTTTAATTTTAATCACCCTTAGAACTGGTTTTTCCCTCTTTTCTTCTGATCACCTCATCTTGATATTTGATTCCCTTTCCTTTATAGGGTTCTGGTTTCTTGATCCTTCTGATTTGTGAAGCGACCTCCCCTACTAACTGTTTATCAATACCGCTTAAAGTGATAACATTCCCCTCAACCGAAGCGCTCACCCCCTCGGGTAAATTATATTCAACCGGATGAGAAAAGCCCACTTTTAAAGTTAGTTTATTTCCGCTCATACTGGCGCCGTAGCCAACTCCATTGATCTCTAATTTCTTTTCAAAACCTTCTTCGACTCCTTTCACCATATTATTGATCAGACTTCTGTAAAGACCCCAAAAAGATCTTTGTTTTTTATCCTGGGTATCCTCGACCTCGACCCAGATCTGATTATCTTTTAAACTCACCTTGACCAGCTCATGAAGCTCCCTTTTCAACTCTCCCTTAGCTCCGGTAACCACTAAAAAACCATTCTCAATCTTGGCCTGAGTACCTGAAGCTAGTTCAATTGGCAATTTTCCTATTCTGGACATAATTATTAAAAATTAAATTGATTAATCTCTTGACTAATGTATTTCACAGATAACTTCACCCCCTACACCCTCTTTTCTGGCCTCCTTATTGGTCATCAACCCTTGAGGGGTGGAGATAACGGCAATACCCAGATCATTCAGAACCCGGGGTAGCTCTCCCTTTTTAACGTATATCTTTTGTCCGGGCTTACTGACTTTTTGAATATGACCGATTACCGGCTTTCCACTCTTTTTGTATTTTAAAACAATTCTTAGTTTGGAATAAGATTCGATCTTCTCTTGCTTCTTTTTATCTTCTTTTTTCAACAAAACACTATCAGAAGTATCTAGAACATCTACTTTTTGAATCCAATTTTCTCTTTCCAAGATCTTAGCCAACTGGTGCTTCATCTTGCTCATAGGCAAAACAACCTCCTTTTTTCCTGCAGCGGCGCCGTTCCTGATTCTTGTAAGCATGTCTGCTATTGGATCTGTCATAATTTATAAATATTAATTTATTATAATAATCTTACCAACTTGATTTCTTGATACCCGGCAAATCTCCGTTGTCGGCCAGCTCTCGAAAACAGATTCGGCATAGATCAAAATCCCTGATATAACTCTTGTTTCGACCACAACGCCAACACCTTCTGACCACTTGAGTGGAGAATTTGGGCTTTCTTTTTGATTTGGCAATTAAAGCTTTTCTAGCCATAATATTATTAATTTATTAATTTATTTTTCTTTTTGCATCTCCTTCATTTGCTCTTTAAAAGGAAATTTCAAAAGGCGGAAAAGTTCCAATCCTTCCTCTCTGGATTTGGCCGTGGTTTTTAAAATTATCTCCATTCCATGAGTTTTATCCAGATCTTGAGCTCCAATTTCAGGAAAGGCCAAATTGTCTTTAAAACCTATGGTCAAATTACCTTGCCTATCAACACTCTTCTCGCTTATTCCTTGGAAGTCTCTAACCCTGGGGAAAGTTACACTAAGCAATTTCTCTACAAAATCATACATCCTTTTCTTTCTTAAAGTAAGCTTAGCCCCGATAACCATCCCTTCTCTTATCTTAAAAGAAGAAATTGATTTTCTGGCCTTGGTGAAAACAGGTTTTTGTCCGGTAATTTTGACTAAACTTTCTTCCAGATTCTTAATATATTCATTGTCCTTAATATGCTTTCCAAATCCCACGTTGATCACTACTTTTTCCAACCTGGGAACTTCTCGGTCGTTTTTAAAACCAAAATCTTTTTTCAGTTTCGGCAATATATCTTTTTTGTAAAACTCTTGTATACTCATAATATAATCAAATTACTTAAACTCTTAATAGATTATTACTTAGTTAATTCTTCTTGGCACTTCTTGCAAAAACGAAGTTTCTTTTTTTCTTCTTTTCCATCCTCACTGGAATACTTGTAGCCCACCCTGGTGGACTTGCTACACTTAGGGCAAACCAAAGACAGGTTGGATAAAGCGAGCGGGGCTGGAAATTCCACCCTTTGACCTTTTTCCCCTCTCTTATTGGGTCGCAAATGCTTGACCATCATATTAACACCTTCTACACTGGCTCGTCCTTGATCCGGAAAAACCTGGGAAACAGTGCCTGTTTTGCCTCTATCCTTACCAGATAACACTTTTACTTTGTCGCCTTTTTTTATCTTCATATTTACTTGAATATTATTGAAATTTATATAACCGAATCTACAAAACTTCGGGAGCCAAAGAGGCTATCTTAAAAAATCCCTTTCTTCTCACTTCTCTGGCTATGGGGCCGAAAACTCTGGTTCCTTTAAACTCTTGCTTTTCCCTGTCCAAAACAGCGCAAGCATTGTCACTGAATCTCAGACAAGTCCCATCCTTCCTCTTTATTTCCTTTTTGGTTCGAACCATCACCGCTTTCATAATATCCCCCTTCTTGACTGGAGAATGAGGGATGGCTGACTTAACACTGACAGTGATCACATCTCCGACTCTGGCATACCTTCTCCTGTATCCGCCCACAACCTTAAGACACTCCACTTCCTTGGCTCCGGAATTGTCCGCCACTTTTACTCTTGAACCTACTTGTATCATAAAACTAAAGCTAATTAATTATATAAAACCCTCCATCTTTTGTCCTTACTTAAAGGACGGCATTCCACAAAACTGACCTGATCATCCTCTTTAAACTGATTTTTTTCATCATGAACTCTGTATTTGCTGCTGACAGTATATCTTTTCTGATACTTAGGATGTTTTTTAACCCGGTCTACCCTTACCACCAAGGTCTTATCCATTTTATCACTAATAACTACACCGCTGAACTTTCTCCTTATAGCCTTCTTTTCTTCCGGCTTTGACTCCTGGTTCTGGACTTTTTGTTTCTCTTCTTTTTTATTCATAACTATTGATAATTTAAATTATTTATCCTTTCTAGAATTCAATACTGTTAAAATCCTGGCCACTTCCTTCCTGGTCTTTCTTATCTGCCTGATGCTCTTAAGCTGTTTATTGGCATCCTTAAACCTCAGCTCTCGTATCTTGTCCCGCTTCTGAGCCAACATTTTTTGTAATTCTTCATTTTCTTGTTCTTGCAATTCTTTAAATTCCATATTATTTAAACACTTAACTTATTTAGTCCTTAGTAACAAACTTGCACTTAACCGGTAGCTTGTAGGCGGCCAAATTCATGGCCTTTTCTGCCATATCCGGGGAAATTCCATCCAGTTCAAACATCACGGTACCGGCCTTAACCGGGGCAATATAATGATCTACCGGGCCCTTGCCTTTTCCCATAGGAATCTCTCCTCCCTTTTTAGTTACCGGCTTATCCGGAAAAATTCTAATCCAAATTTTTCCACCTCTTTTGGTGTATTTGGTGATCACTTTTCGGGCCGCCTCGATCTGCCTGGAAGTAACCCAGCAAGACTCCATGCTCTTCAAACCGTAACTACCAAAATCAACCTTATTAGTGCTGGAGGCTTTGCCCAAATTGGTAAACTTATGTGATTTTCTGTATTTTGTTTTCTTGGGGACTAGCATAATCTTAAAATTAATGTTTTTTACCTACTACCTCTCCTCTCTCTTGGGCGGAATCGGAAAATACCTCACCTTTGTAGATCCAGACCTTAACCCCGATACTACCATAGGAAGTGTTGGCCCAGCCTCGAGCATAATCAATATCGGCTCTCAGGGTCTGCAAAGGAACCTTTCCGCTAACCAATTTTTCCGGCCTGGCTATTTCCGCTCCGTTCAACCTACCTTTAACCACTATTCTAACACCAAGAGCCCCAGCCTTTTCTATTCGACTAACAGCTTGTTTCATAACCTTTCTAAAAGGCATTCTCTTTTCCAAATCAATGATCATAGACTGAACTACTACCTGGGCGCTTAAGTTGGGTCTGTCTACCTCTTTAATATTGATATCTATTTCACCGGGACGGAAATTCTTTAAAAATTTTCTATGGATTTTGTGCTTCAAATCCTCTATTCCGGCTCCGCCTCTCCCGATTATCAAACCTGGTTTAGCTGTATGAATGTTGATGCTGATCTTCTTGGAATCTCTTTCTATCTCCACTTTATCAACTCCGGCTTCTCGTAAATTCTTTATCAAATATTTCCTAATAATCACATCTTGACGAACATTGCGAATATAATCTTGGCCAACTCCAAACCAAGTAGACGGCCAAGTCCTGATCACTCCGGTTCTTATAATCTTTGGATTCACTTTCTTTCCCATATTGATAAATAAATTATATATTTAAATTATATTGAAAATTATTCCTTCTTACCAGGCTTATCCCCCTCGTTCTTAACCTCAGAGCCTTTATCCTCTTTCTTCTTGTCACTCTTGCCTGAACTAGCTCCCTGTTTTTTCTGGGAAGAGGCTCCTTCTTGCTGCGTCATCTGTTCCAGACTGACCGGAGATTCAATTTCCTGTTTCTTGGGAGCTACCTCTCCGGAATCCACTATTTCTCCTAAAGTAAGGACAATATGACTGGTCCTCTTTCTTATAGGAGTGGCCCTGCCATAAGCTCTGGGGGTCCAACGACGCAAAGTTCTACCTTCATCCACTCTGATCTCTCTGATATATAAATTATCCTTTTTTAAGTCATAGTTATTAAAAGCATTGGCAATAGCTGAATCAATAACCTTAGCTACCGGATGGGAGGCTTTTTTGGGCAAGAACCTCAATTGATCCAAAGCCTGATCTACTCGTTTTCCACGAACTAGATCCACTACCAACCTCACCTTCCTGGGTGAAATTCTGATATCTTTAGCTTTAGCTTTGACTTCCATATATTTAATTAATTAATCTTTTTTAATTAAGGCCTAAAATTACTTTCCCTTAGCTAATTTACCACCATGACTGACAAACTTTCTGGTAGGAGCAAACTCTCCCAGCTTATGACCGATCATGTCCTCAGAGATCAAGATGGGTACATGTTTCTTGCCATTGTGGACACTAATGGTAAACCCTACCATCTCCGGAGTAACCGTGCAAGCTCTGTCCCAAGTCTTAATAGGGGTTTTATCCCCGGGCTTCAGATCTTTGATCTTCTTCAATAATCTTTGATTGACATAAGGGCCTTTTTTTAAACTTCTTGTCATAATTGATAATTATATTTAACTCTTTTAACTAAGATCTCCTCTTTTTTCCTCTCCTCTTAATAATCAGTTTATCAGAATGCTTCTTGGTTCTGGTCTTAACTCCCCTGGCATTCTTGCCCCAAGGAGTCTTGGGATATTTCAAACCGATGGGCTGCTTTCCCTCTCCTCCTCCGTGGGCATGATCAACCGGATTCATAGCGGTTCCTCTGACAGTCGGCCTGAAACCTAAACGTCTTTTTCTACCGGCATTACCTATCTTGATATGTCTCTGATCAGGATTGCTGGACCGACCAATGGTGCACAAACAATCTTTTTTAATCAACCTGATCTCCCCTGAAGGCATTTTTATCTGAGCAAACTTTTTTTCCACACCCATCACAAAGACAGCGTTACCGGCTCCTCTGGCCAATTTTCCCCCTCTGCCCGGCTCTAGCTCTACATTATAAATAGCTAAGCCGGCTGGGACATATTTCACCGGCAAAGAATTACCAGACTTAAGCTCTATCTGATCCTTGGAACTAAGGACCTCTTGGCCCACCTCCAGGTCAATGGGAGCTATAATATATCTTTTCTCTCCATCTTTGTAATTTAGAAGGGCTATTCTGGCTCCCCTGTTCGGATCATATTCAATAGAAGCTACTTTAGCCGGAATATCAAACTTATCCCTCTTAAAATCGATCACTCGGATATTCCTTTTAGCTCCTCCTCCTCTGTGCCTGACTGTTATTTTGCCCTGAGTATTCCTTCCATCAATCCTTCTCTTGTTTTTAACAAGGCTCTTTTCCGGTTTTTTCTCGGTAATATCGGAAAAATCATCAAACAAAGCCTGTCTTCTGCCCGGTGTGGTTGGTTTTACTTTTTTTATTCCCATATATTAAATAATTTCTATTTTAAAAACTAGACCCCTTCATAAACATTGATGCTCTTCCCTTTGGGCAAAGTCACCACTGCCTTTTTCCAATCTTTTCTTTTGCCAAAAATACGTCCGAATCTCACTCTTTTTCCCTTAACATTGAACAGGTTAACTTTAACCGGTTTTATTCCATAAACCTCTCTGATAGCTTGAGCCACTTCTATCTTGTTGGCATTATCGGAAACCTGAAACAAATACTTTCCCTGAACTCCCAAATTTCCCCCTTTTTCTGTGATCAAAGGCTTGATTAGCACCCTGTAGGCCTGACCGTGTTTGACCGTTCTCTCAGAAACCGGAATTTCTTGAGCAGAAGTATCCTTTTGGCTCGTTTCCGTTTTACCAGAAGTGGTTACCTCCTTCTTCTTTTTCTTAGCTCCCTGAGGGTCTTTTTGATAAAGCTCTTTCATGGAAAGCTTTTTGGAACCCTTTTGCTTGTCCTGCTCCGGATCTCCCTGCTTCTCCTCTTTTTTGCTTCTTTTGAATAAAGGCATATTTAAAAACTTATTTTACTTTATGTTTCTCTTCTAAGTCCTTGACCACATCTTGAACAAAAACCACATTCTTGTAATTCAGGAGATCGAGAATATTGATATTATCGGAATTAATTATCTTAACTCCTACCAAATTACTACCTGATTTTTTTACTTTCTCATCGGTCTTGGGTAAAACTATTAGGGAGCTTCTCTTTTCTTCATCCTTCTTTTGTAAGATCTTTTGCTCTACTGTCTTTAAAATCTGGTCCATGATCTTGGTCTTAAACTCTTCTAGTTTTATTTTGTCCAAAACGACCAACTTGTTGTGTTTTGCTTTGTCTGACAAAACCATCAAAGTTGCCTTTTGCTTCATCTTCTTGTTGATCTTCTTTTTAAAATTACGGAACTTGGTGGGTCCGAAGGTTATTCCCCCACCTACCCAGATGGGTGATCGGTTGGTCCCGGCTCTGGCTCGACCGGTTCCTTTTTGGCGCCAAGGCTTTCTACCACCACCCCTGACCTCGGCTCTTTGTTTGGTATGAGCCAAGACTTGCCTTTCGTTAGACATCTGGGTTACCATGGTTTGATGGATCAAATTCTCGTTCGCCTCCAAACCGAAAACACTTTCGGACAGATTCAAATCTCCTACCTTTTCTCCTTTTTGATTGTAAACATTAAGGTTAATGGACATATATTATATAACTTTATTGCTTATTTTCAACATCCTTAGTCTTGCCTTCTTCCTTCTTAGCTTCCTCCTTTAATTCTTCTTTTTTAACATCTTCTGTCTCGCCGGTATCAGGGGCGCTCTCTTCTGTCTTTTCCTCCGCCTTATCCTTAGCCTCCTGCTCCCCCGGCTTTTCTTCCCCGGCCTGAGAAGATCCCTTTTCAAGCTCTTCTTCTTTTTTCTCATCTCCGGAACCAAGCTTTTCTGCAGCGGAAAACTTTAACTCCCCATCACCCTTGATCAGGACCAAAGATTTATTCGGTCCAGCCACAGCTCCCTTGATCAACAAAACATTATTTTCCGTATCTATATCCACAACTTCCAAATTTTTAACAGTCACGGTATCTCCTCCCATGCGTCCGGGCATCTTCTTGCCTTTAAAAATCCGTCCCGGACCCATAGCTCCGGCTGAACCAGGCATCCTTTCCTGATCTTTGGTACCGTGGGTCCTAATAGCTCCGGCAAAACCGTGTCTTTTAACAACTCCCTGAAAGCCCCTCCCCTTGGAAACACTGGTAGCATCCACCTTATCTCCGGCCTCAAAAGTATTCACCTCTATCTTACTTCCCTTTTCCAAACCTGACACCTCTTCCTGAGACAAACGAAACTCCCTCATATATCTGGGTTTAGAGGAAAAATCCTTTAAATGGCCCTTTTGAGGTTTTTTAATATTTTTTTCTTTTCTCTGGTCAAAACCTATCTGTACTGCATTGTAACCATCCTTCTCCTCGGTCTTAACTTGGGTTACCAGACAAGGACCGGCCTGAATCTTGGTCACCGGAATAACTCTGTCCTCTTGCCAGATTTGAGTCATGGCTACTTTTTTCCCTAAAATGAATTTCATAATATTAATTAAGGTAGTTACTTAAAAAACAAAATCAGTTAAATTAAAAACTGGTCTTTCAACAAAACCAGTGCCTTTTAGACTTAACTAAATTACGAATTAAAACAAAAGATTCATTTTAACTCGTAATTCAGTTAATACCCTTTGGTTTTTGGGATTAGCACTATTTTCCAGTTGAAAATTACCTCCTATATACCATTAGACTATCACCTTAACACTTTCTCAAGATTCTTTTCTCTCAAGAGTTTTTAAAGCAATACTCCAACTACTTAATTTTTAAATATTCTGATTATTTTTCTATTCTACTGCATTTTTATTTCTATGTCCACCCCTGCTGGCAAACTCAAACTGCTCAACTCTTCAACCATCTGAGCCGAAGGCTCTACAATGTCGATAACTCTCTTGTGAATCCTCATCTCATACTGATCCTTGGCTTTACTATGAACAAAAGTTGACCTATTAACGGTATACTTTTTCTTCTCTACCGGCAAAGGAATGGGTCCGAAAAACTGAACATTGTTCTTTTCAATAGTCTCGATTATGGTTTTTGTGGTTTTGTCTATGATCTTGTGGTCAAAAGCTTTGATCTTGATTCTGATTTTTTGCTTAAAATCCTCTGAACCACCCAGCTCTTTCTCGGCTGTTTTTTTACTTTCTGCCATCTTTTCTTTTTTTAAGTTTAATAATTATATTTAAAAAAATAATCACTATTGTCCCGCCCTGATTTCAGGGCGGGACTAAGTGCTTATTTTATGATCTTAGTTACCACTCCGGCTCCTACGGTCTTTCCACCCTCTCTGATAGCGAATTTTTGCTTTTCTTCCAGGGCGATGGGAGCAATCAATCTAATGGTCAAGTTAACAGTGTCTCCGGGCATGACCATTTCAGTACCCTCGGGTAATTCCACTTCTCCGGTAACATCCGTGGTTCTAAGGTAGAATTGAGGTTTGTAGCCTTTAAAGAAAGGTTTGTGTCTACCTCCTTCTTCTTTGCTCAGAACATAGACCTCGGCCTCAAAATCGGTATGAGGATTGATGGATCCTGGTTTACACAAAACCTGTCCTCTTTCCACATCATCCTTCTTGGTTCCTCTTAACAAAATTCCGGCGTTATCTCCGCAAGTTCCTTCATCCAAAGATTTGTTAAACATCTCTACTCCGGTAACCACTGTTTTTTGAGTTTCTCTAAGACCAACTATCTCTATTTCTTCATTAACCTTGATCTTTCCTCTTTCAATTCTTCCGGTTACCACAGTTCCCCTTCCTTCAATGGAAAAAATATCTTCAATAGGCATTAGAAAAGGTTTTTCCAGATCTCTTTCCGGTTGAGGAATGTAGTCATCAACTGCTTTCAAAAGATCCATTATTGGTTGCGCATCCTCACCATCAGGATTTTCTAAAGCCTTTAGGGCGGATCCTCTGACTACAGGCACATCATCACCTGGGAACTCATATTGTTTTAATAGGTCCCTGATCTCCTCTTCAACCAAGTCGATCAATTCTTGATCCTCCACCATGTCACATTTGTTCAAAAAGACTACGATGTAAGGAACACCGACCTGACGAGCCAAAAGAATGTGCTCTCTGGTCTGAGGCATGGGCCCATCACTGGCGGCTACCACCAAAATAGCGCCGTCCATTTGAGCGGCACCGGTTACCATGTTCTTAACATAGTCGGCATGACCGGGACAGTCTACGTGAGCATAATGCCTGTTCTCTGATTCATACTCCACATGGGCGGTAGCAATGGTGATGCCCCTGTCCTTTTCCTCAGGAGCGGCATCGATCTGCTCTACGCTTTTATCAGAAGCGACTAAACCCTTGGTAGATAAAACCTTTAACAAAGCTGCTGTTAAAGTTGTTTTTCCGTGGTCAACATGACCAATAGTGCCCACATTCAAGTGGGGTTTACTTCTTTCAAATTTTTCACTCATGGTTAATTGCTCACGGCCTCAACTTCTCCTTCTTAATGAGTAGCTGAGTTATTACCCGCTCCATGGCGGGAACCAGCCGTATTTATTTATTATTTATTATATAAATTAAAATTATTCTTCAATGTCCTGGGCTCCTTTTTTTATGGTGACCGGGATCTCCCAATTATTTTTACCCTTCCCCTCTTCCATATCATCCTCATCAGCCGGAGATTCTTCCTCTGGAGATTCTTCATCTGAGGATTCATCCAGATCAACCGGGTCGGAATTAAAATACTGAGAGGTGTCGTCATTGTAGTAGTACAGATTATCTTCTTCTTCTTCAAAATCCTCGGAAATACCATCCAAAAAAGAATCAATGATTTTGACTTCATCCAAAACCTGATTTTGATTCTCGTTTTTCCAAACTGCGATATTTCGATTTATTCTATCAATTAATTCGTCTTCTGTCAAGCTGCCGATTTCTTTGTTTTCTGAATATTTTTCCCCCTCAGAAGAGAGACCTAAACTTGTCTTACTAAGCTTTTCATACTCTTTTAGATTCATCAAAACCAACCCGTCGCTATTTTGATCCTCGAAAAAAATAATTTTATCTCCTGTTTCTTTAACCAGTTTTAAAGCTCTTTTTAGTTTTTCTAGTGACATAATTGTTTGTTTAAAATCAAAGCTTAATTCATTCTATAGAAACTATTTCCGAAAGTCAATCCGGGAAAGCCAAAACAGGCTTCCGGCTCTAGGCGTTTTTCTCCTGAATCTTTTCCAAAATACTCCTGGGAACCTCGCTGTAGTGAGAAAACTCCATGGTATAATTGCCTCTGCCCTGAGTCATAGATCTCAATTCGGTAGCATAACCGAACATCTCGGATAAAGGAACCTTAGCAGAAATAACCTTATTCTTACCCCTGTCTCCCATCTCCTCAACATTGCCTCGACGAGAGCTAATATCTCCGTTAACTGAACCCATGTAATCTTCAGGGACTATCACCTCAACTTTCATGATCGGCTCCAATAGCACTGCTGAGGCTTTTTTAGCCGCCTCTTTGAAAGCAAAAATGGAAGCCATTTTAAAGGCCACTTCTGAAGAATCAACCTCATGATAGGTTCCGTCAAAGGCGGTGACCTTGATATCCACCATAGGATAACCGGCGACCACACCCTGGTCCGCCGCCTCCTTGGCTCCTTTCTCCAAAGAATTAACAAACTCCTTAGGAATAACTCCTCCCTTAATACTGTCCACAAATTCAAAACCCACACCGACCTCTGAAGGCTCTATCTTCAAGAAAACATGACCATATTGCCCCCGACCTCCGGACTGCTTAATATACTTACCTTCAGCCTCAGCCTCTTGTTTAATGGTTTCTCTGTAAGAAACCTGGGGCTCTCCGACATTAGCCTCTACCTTAAACTCCCTCTTCATTCGATCGACCAAAATATCCAGATGCAACTCCCCCATTCCGGAAATGAGGGTTTGACCTGTTTCCTCATCACTTTCCACTCTGAAAGTGGGGTCTTCTTCCGCCAATTTCTGCAAGGCGCTACTCATTTTTTCTTGATCGACTTTGGTCTTGGGTTCAATTGCAATTCTGATTACCGGTTCGGGAAAGACAATGCTTTCCAGTAAAACCGGCCGGGATTCATCGCACAAACTATGTCCGGTGGTAACTTCTTTCAAACCCACCACCGCCACAATATCACCGGCATAAACTTCTTTTATCTCCTCTCGATGATTGGCATGCATTCTTAATAAACGACCGACTCTTTCTTTTTTTCCAGTGGAAGCGTTTAGGATATAGGTTCCGGATTGGAGCACTCCGCTATAGACTCGAACGAAGCAAAGCTTGCCCACAAAGGGGTCAGTGGCCACTTTAAAGGCCAGACCGGCAAAAGGGGCGGAGTCATCGGCCTGGACCAAGATCTGTTTTTCCTCATCTCGAGGATCCTTTCCTTCCATGTCTAAAACATCAACCGGAGAAGGCAGGTAGTCAATCACTGCGTTCAAAGCCAATTGAACTCCAATATTTTGAAGAGCTGTACCACAAAGCACCGGATAAAGTTGGTTGCTGATAACAGCTTGACGAATCGCTTTTTTAATCTCTTCCACTGAAAGCTCTTCTCCGTTCAAGTACTTGTCCATCAAAGCCTCGTCGTTTTCAGACACTTTTTCCACCAATTCGGATCTATATTTCTCTACTAAGTCGCTCATATCCTCGGGTATGGGAATCTCGTTTATTTCCTTCCCAAACTCTCCTTTAAATTCATAAGCTTTCTTTTCGATCAGATCCACCACTCCGGAAAAATTATCCTCCGCTCCTATCGGCAACTGAATAGCCACAGCATTAGGATTCAATCTTTCCCGAACGGTTCCCAAGCTCATAAAAAAATCGGCTCCCATTTTGTCCATCTTGTTGATAAAACAGAGTCTGGGAACGCTGTATTTGTCCGCTTGCTGCCAAACGGTCTCTGATTGCGGTTCTACTCCGGCTGCTCCGTCAAAAACGGCAATACTGCCGTCCAAAACCCGCAAAGACCTTTCTACTTCAGCTGTAAAATCCACATGCCCCGGGGTATCGATGATATTAACTTTGTGATTCTGCCAAAAACTGGTAGTGGCAGCTGAGGTAATGGTCACTCCTCTTTCTTTTTCCTGTTCCATCCAATCCATATCAGCCGCACCATCATGGGTCTCTCCTATCTTGTGCTTCTTTCCGGTGTAATAAAGGACTCTTTCAGTGAAAGTGGTCTTACCGGCATCAATATGGGCCATAATCCCAATATTTCGGACTTTCTCTATAGGGTATTCTCTAGGCATAGTGTTTAACAAAATTTAAATTATAATTATTCTTCTAATAAGAATTTGAAGGTTTGGGACATGGAATCAACAATTTCTTTAAAATTAACGTTGTTGGTCCTCAAAAAGAATTTCCTGTCTCCGACCATGGTGATCTCTTTGAAATATTCTTGCTCTTCAACCTCCCTCTCTCTATCAATCCCGATCAACTGAATGGTGGAAGTGGCCTGACCCTCCCAAACTCCGGGATTATCAGCAAATTCCACAAACAAATAATAGTCGTTATCCAGCTCCTCGGTTAAAGCTCTGCGGTGATACCAATTCTGGGGATATTTGATCTCTACTTGCTTCAATTCCTGAGAATACAGACGCCAATCCTCGGTGTCTATATCAGCTCTTTCCTCTTCCCGATCGCTCTCCTCATCCGGCTCCGTAAACTCAGAAGGCTCTTCCTCAACCGGCTCCTCTGGTGTGGGAGCAACTTCTTCCTCTTGCTGATGCTCTTCTGGCCTCTCCTCCTCTTCAAAGGTCGGCGCTTCAGTTCTCTGGCTACAACCGGTCAAAATCAAGGCGGATAAAAAAAAGAAAGTGAAAAATATTTTCTTCCTCATATATTTAAATTAGGAATAATTTATTTAGCAAAGTGAGCAAAGGCTTTGTTAGCCTCAGCCATTCTATGCATTTCCTCTCTTTTTTTAACTGCCGCTCCTTCTCCCTGGGAAGCTGCCAGGATCTCTTCAGCTAACTTTTCCTTAGTGGCCTTACCTTTTTTGGCTTTAGCTGCCTCAATAATCCAACGACAACCCAAAACAAACCTTCTGTCACCCCGAACCTGGTAAGGCACCTGATAATTAGCCCCTCCGATCCTCTTACCTCGAATCTCCACTAAAGGTGACACTTTTTTCATGGCTTTATTAAAGACATGTCTGGGGTCTTGTTTGGTCTCTTGTTTGATAATATCAAAAGCATCGTAAACCACTTTTCTGGCCACGGATTTTTTGCCATCTATCATGATATAGTTGATCAGCTTGGCAATATTAACCTCATTGTATCTTAAATCCCCTTCAATTTGCCTTTTCGGAGCTTGCTTACCTCTCATAAAATACGAATATTATATTAATTTAAAAACTATTTTTGCTTTTCTTTTTTGGTTCCGTAAAGACTGCGGCTCTTCTTTCTGTTGTCCACGCCCTTGGTATCATAAACACCCCTGACCACCTTGTAGCGGACTCCGGGAAGATCCTTGGTCCTTCCGCCCTTGATCAGGACAATGGAATGCTCCTGCAAGTTATGACCCATGCCGGGTATATAGGCGGTTACTTCCATACTATTGGACAAACGAACACGAGCGATCTTACGTAAAGCTGAATTAGGCTTTTTAGGAGTAACCGTACTGACTTTCAAGCATACTCCTTGCTTAAAGGGAGCTCCTTGTTTGTTTTCTTTTTTCTTTCGATGCAGGGAATCATAAGTAGTGTGCAGGGCCAATTTCTTGGTCTTGCCTTTATCTGACTGTTTCCTTCCCTTTCTTACCAGTTGATTGATAGTAGCCATAGATATTAGCTTATAACGAAAACATTAAAACAATCCCGTTATACTTCGGGACAGTAAAAATGAAATATTATTAATTTTTCTAAGAATTAATTTTAAATTATCAAAGTATGTGAAATAAGTCAAGGCCTGGGAAAAACGCTATAACTGACAACCCGGGCAATCAAAACCCCGGGGCAATTCTGATCATTTAAAAGCCTACCAAAACACTGAATAAAAATATCAAGGGAATAAAAATTATATTAATCAAACCCAGAAATAAAAGCAATAGAATGATGAAGATGCCATAAGGCTCGATTTGTTGCAATCTTATCCGCCAATCAGCTGACAGGAAGGTCATTAAGACCTTGGATCCGTCCAGGGGTGGCAAGGGTATTAGATTAAATATCATCAAGATCAAATTGATGAAACAAATAATTACAGACATGACAAAAACGGAAACCAAAAGGGAGCCACTCATCTCGGCCAAGATCGATTGAAAATTACCTTGAAAAAAAGAGTTGATCAAATCACTTTTTAAAACCGCGTCAGGAGAAGTGAATCTGGCCACCAAGCCGAAAAAGACCGCTAAAATAAAATTAGTGGCCGGACCGGCTATGGCCACCTTCAGATCACCATATCTGGGATCGCTCAGATTATAGGGATTATAGGGAACCGGTTTGGCCCAGCCCAAAACAAAGGAAGAGCCGGAGAAAACAAGTAGCAAGGGAAGGATGACCGAGCCCAAGGGGTCAAGGTGCGGCACAGGATTCAGGGTCAATCTTCCGGCATTCCTAGCGGTATCATCACCCAATTGATAAGCAGCCCAACCATGAGCATACTCATGAAGAATGGCTGACATAACAAGGGCTAGAATAGTAAAAAAAATCAGAGCCATAAAATCAAATTAAAAAAACCCTAAAGATAATCAAGAATAAAAAACAAAAAATGATTCCTCCAAAAAGATCTGGAACCTATTGATTTTGCTTCTGTTCTTCTGTTTTTTTGCTCAAAGTTCTAAGGCATCTGGTGCAGATTTTCAGCTTAATTCCACCGATGTTTTTTGTCTGTAAGTTTCGATGTTGTCTCTTTAAAGTTTTGATATTGGAATGAGATCTTTTAGCGCCTTTGGTGGATCCTTTCCGGCAAACGTCGCATCTTCTAGACATATCAATGAAGAAGAGAGGTCAACCCTCTCTCGCGATTAATAATAATACAAAAATCAATATAACATAAAAACCAAATGGAATCAAGAGTTTGGGCTAGAAGGCAAAATTTTTCCTAAATCTTAACAAAGAAAGATAAGTAGGTGGCTAATATTCCGGCAGTTTCTCCTCTAAAGGTCAGGTCGCTCATTTTTACTATAGGAAAATCTTTATTGCGAGCCAAGCTTAGCTCTTTATCGCTCCAACCGCCTTCAGGGCCCACAAAAATACCTATCTTTTTAGAAATTCCTCCCAAGGAATCGAAAGAGGGTTTATCACCGGAAATATCAAAAAACAAATTTTTATCCTGGGTGTTCTTAGCTTCATTCAATGCCTCTTCCAGATCCATCTTTTCTTTAATATCCGGGACTATGCCGCGACCGGATTGTTCAGCCGCTTCAAGAACTATTTTTCTTAATCTATCATATCTTAGGTTCAATTTAACTGTTCTTTCGCTGTTCAGGGGAACTATATTTCTCACCCCCGCTTCAGTGACTTTCTCCGCCAACCACTCCATCTTGTCTTTTTTTAAAACAGAAATGTATAAAGTTATTTCTGTTCCAGGCTCCCTGGTGTTTTCAAAAGACTCCAGAACCTGGACCCAAAGCTCTTTATTGCCGAAAACCTTGATCTCAGCTTTAGCTTCTTGACCGTGACCGTCTCCTAAAAAAATAATCTCTCCTTTTTTCATACGCAAAACTTTCTGGATCTGGTGAAAAATCCTGGCATCAGTTATCTGAATTTTGGATTTTCTAAGATCAAAATCCGAACTGATAAACAAATGGCGACTCATAAATGCGATTTTTATTCTAAGAAGATAATCTATCAAAATCCTGATTGGAAATGCCCAGGCCCAAATTCCTCATGAGCTCAAAAGCATCTGCCGGTCGACCCAAGAAGTGTCTTCTGTTGTTATCCGGGTTGACATACCAAGCTTCTCCCCTATCCTCGACCTGGAGCAAGATCCTCCCGGCCTGTCTTAGAGAAAAATCCTCATCCAAAGGCAATCTACCCTCTTTTTTAAGAGGATCATAACCGTGTTTAATCTCTGTCCAATCACAGTATCCGTTACCACTAGTATCGGTGTTATAGGGGTCGGTCCCCAGGGCTCTTTCCAGATCGTCTGGCAAGCCATCTCCGTCACTGTCCTTGCCACTCAAATAATCCAGGGAAACCGGGATCTTGGCTAAATCTTGACTGGAAATACCCAGGCCCTCTTGCCTCATCACCTGGAAAGCATCAGCCGGCCGACCCAAAAAGATCATTCTGGGATTTTCAGGGTCTATATAATAAGCCTTACCTCCATCCTCAACCTTTAAAACAATCCTACCCCTTAGGTTATCATACATATCCAAGTTGTTTATTGTTATCTCTTCCGGAGCGGCATCCTCCTTGTCATATTCCTCCTTTTGACCATCCCCATCTTCACTCTCTTCTTCATCACCGTTTTCGTCCTGAGGATCGTCTTCCTCCTTAGCACCTTCTTCCTCCTCATCTTTGTAGCTGAGAACTTCTTCGGTGATCGACCTCGGCCCATAACCGGAGATAGTAAAATTTTCTAATACATTCTTGGAAAAAGACTCTTTTATCCTTTCATATTTCTCCATATCCAGCCCTCCATATTTCAACTCAATCGAATAGAGCTCTTCCCCTGTGTCAATATAATAATGCAGGACAGTAAAAATATTGTCAGAACCGTCACTTATTTGAAACTCTATTATTATGGCGTCATTTATCTGCTCATTAATGGCCAGATAAGACTTGGCACTCAGGATGTCAGCGGAATAGTTGCTATCTTGAAACAATAAATTTAAGGACTGTTCCAACTCCCCTAGTCTTAATCCGTACAAATCATTATTGGTCAAGCCTCTCAAACCAGAACTTTTTTTCTCAACCAAAAAATTGACCACAACCTCGGGATCTTCCTCAAGCTCCACTCTGACCGGACGAGATAAGTTATCAAGATCTTTTACCAGCCAATCCGAGTCTCCGAGCTCCAAGCCGAAGTTGTGATAATTATTGTAGAAAGATTGATGATCAGCTTTGTTTATACCGGGATCAAAATCACTCAGTTTTAAGGAATTGATCATTTGATCAATAGCCTCCTCGCCTTGATCATTGTACCCATAATCATACTCGATTAAAATCACGTGATTTTTGTGATTGAGCAAATAGAAACTGAACACTTCTCCAAAAAAAGATAAACGGAACATCCGGGCTTCCTCCTCTCCAATGTCCACATCTTCCACTCTAATAATCCTTCCTCCAAAAAGAAAAATTTCTTGATTCTCAATGTTGAAAATACGATCCAGATCTTCCTTGTTGATATCATACAAAAAATAATCCCAGTAAACAGAGATATTGCCCATGCCCGAGCTCTCTTCATTTAAAATACTAAAACGATTCTCGCGATTGTATAAAAAAGACCAGTTGTCCTTTTTGGTCATCTCCAGGCCCGGCCTGTCAAAACTTATAACATCATCTTCCGCGATTTTCTGCTGCTTTTTGGTTAGGGCGAGCATTCGATCTTCCAGTTTGCTGGCCACCGGATCATTATTCTTATTGCTTTCAATCCAGTCCTCAATAGCACTCACCTCTAAAAGATAGCCGGTACTGGCCAATAAGCTGGCATGGGATTGAGTAGGAACTCCGACCAACTCCCCGTCATTGTTCACAGCCGCTCCTCCGGAATTGCCAAAAGAAATATCAGCATCGGTTTTGAGCCAGTCCAGACCATCTCTGTTTTCTTTCCCGGAAACACTGCCCTGAGTTATGGTTATAGTACCTCCTCCTATCTCTGGATAACCCAAGACTCTGATCTCCTCCTCCACATCCACTTCATCATAGGTTGTTTTTATGTAAGGAAACTCTTTTTGCGATTCCAGGCCGTCAACACCTTCTATCTGTAGCAAGGCCAGATCCTTGTCGCTGTCAAAAGCAACCAGGGAAGCGGAATAGATGCAATCGGGTGTTTCGTTCTTCTCTTTGGTTAAACACACTTGATAAGCAACATCTCTTTCCAAATCCGAGTCAAATCGGGATTCTCTAGAAACTACGTGATGATTAGTCAAAACCAGGCCATCCGAATCTATAATCACTCCTGAACCACTGGAAAAATGGCTTAAATAACCTCCTTCAGCAGGAGAAAAGGTGTTTATCTTAACAATACCCTGATAGGCATCTTCTGGACCCAATTCCTTGGCAAAAACATCTCCCTTGGAAAAAAAAGAGAGGGATAAAGCCAATAAAAAGAAAGCTAAAATGAGTCTTTTGAGCATAATTGATTTTAATATTAATTTAGTTGAATTATATCAAGAAAAACCATTTTAGTAAAAATTAGCAAAAACCACATCAAATAAAAAAACAAAAATAAAAACATTTTTGTTTTGACCAATTGAATTTTTCTTCTTTAGATTAAAAATCAACCCTGTTTACTGCTGTGTCGGTTTTTTTGAACGCAGAAAAGTAAAGACGATATAGATCCCTAAACTGACCAAGATCAGAAGAGAGAATAAATAAAGATTTAAGCAATAATATCCCATTCCATACAAGGCCAATGTTAAAACCAGGACAAAACCGGACCAGGTATGCCAGACCAAACCCTGCCATCGATCTTTTTTGCGAACCCAAGATCCTCTCAAAAAAGAGAAAAGAGTTATTAAAAGCAGCAACCACCAAGGTGGGCATTCCGGATCGATATTCAAAGCCTTTAGGGCGCCGACTACAAAACCGTCTCTAACCTCCTTTTCCTCCACTGTTACAACCTCTTCTTTATCAGTAAAATCCGGGCTTACCTCTTCCTCTTCCTCTTCAATTTTAATACCGGCTACATCCTGAGGAGGATCGGGATCAGAAGGGTCTAAAGCTTCCTCCTCTCGATCTATCAATTCCTCTTCAACAAAAGGACCCTCCTCTTCTTCCTTTCTTTCCACATCCTCTTCTTCCTCTTCCTTAACCTCCTCCTCTTCTCCCTCTACCTTATCTCCTTTTACCTCCTGATCCTCTTCCTCAAATTCATAGGTTGTAAAATCAAACTCATTACCAACAGTGGCAGAGGAGATGCGAGAAACAGCCCTGTAATAATAGGTTGTGCCAGGATCCAAGTCAGTCAATTCCACCTCATGGAATGTAGTCTTGTCATCATACTCTTCTGTATAATAGGTGTAATTGTAATTGGGCAATTCTCCTAAAATGGGACGTGATTGATCATCATAGATAACCCTACTGGTAGCCTCTTTATTAGTAAGCCAAGTAATAGTTGCCTCGGTCGGATGGTCCCTGTCCAGGGTTACTTGTTCATTGCTGATGCGCAAAGGCTGGAAAGGAGCTCCCCCTCCTGAGGGAGTGGTTACGATTGTCACCTCCTCTTCAGTTTCTGTGTCGGCATCGGATATAGTAATAACAAAATCAAATTCTATTTGGGCCTCCTGGTATTGGTTTCCAGCTCCTCTATCGAACTTAATTTTCAAATCATAGCTTTTTTCTTCATTAGCTTCTATCGAGCTTAGTTCAAGATCATCTTGTATCAAATCAAAAATAGAGATATCCTTACCATCAATTTCCAGGCTCAAAACTCGGGCGAAATCCGGATCCAAGAGAGATGAATTAGCCCCGATAGAGATATCTATATCAAAATCCTCATCATTATCTATGGTAATATTTTTAGTTCCAGTTTCCTTCCCAGGATAAAAATTATCTAAATTGAAAGGCAATCCTGTGGTGGAAACAAAAATCTCTTTGTTTTCGAGCTTTACCGTACTTGCCTGAGCTAGATCACTAGAAACAAAAGCAAGACCCAAAAACAAAGTTAAACAAAGTATAATTTTTACTATTTTGTTGCTCATATTAAAAATTTCTAACCTCCCTACTCTTTTTCCTCGCTTTCCTCATCCTCCTCCTCATCTTCCTTCTTGTCTTCGCCCCCCTTCTCTTTCTCTTCCTTTTCTTCCTCTTCATCAAAATCTTCTTCTGTCTTCATTTCTTTCTCTTTCTCCTCTTCCCCGTCCTGCTCTTTCCCCTGATCCTCCTCGGATTGACATTTGCCCCCTTCCTTGTCTTTTTCAGCTTCTGACTGATCTTCATCTTTGGAATCAGGACTTCCCTCTGGCTCACCAGATTCCTCTTCTGAATCTTTTTCCACATCCTGAACATCCTTCTTCCTGTCTCTACCAGTAGCTTCACTGCTTTGAGCCCCGGACTTTGTCGGGTCATTGCTGGAAAGATTCATATGTCCCGGAGTTCCACACATAATATCACTATAGCCATCCTTCCAATAACCCTCCATCTCATTTAGAGTTCCGTCACTGTCCAGCACATCTCTATCACAGGTGTACCAATTGTTGGTGTCAGAGCCATCCCCAGGGTTGGACCCTCTTTGCATAGACCACTTTTTCTCTTCTCCACTGGTTACATTTTCTCCTTCCGGCCAACTACTACCGGTTGGCTCCGGTGTTTTGTCAACAATATTATTCGAGCTATCTCTTAAAATCACTTGCCCATTGCCTGAATAGTCATTACTGAAGTTAAGATTACTATCCCTTTCGTCTTGAGAAACAGCCAGGGCTGAATCGGTTGAGGTGGAAGGATAGCGACTAATAAGGAAGAATCCTTCAGCGACAATAGTCGAATCATCCGGCAAGACATAATCTCCACCTCCTGATTTAGCATTCTCCAACACCCAATCACTAATGTCCGCCTCTTGATCGGATAAATTCCTAAGTTCTATCCATTGGTCAAAACTGGAAGCGTTTGATCCAGCCCACATTATTTCATTGATCACCACCTCGGGTTGATTATTGGAACCCCCTCCACCGCTGCTGTTTTCAAATACTATAGTATCCTCGCCCAGTCCGGTCTCATAGGAAAATCCATGATCTGATTCCAAATTGAGTTGCCAAGAATTAAAAACTATTTCCACCCGGCATTCGGAACCGGAAAAAGCCCCTGAACTGGAGATTGATTTTAAAATAAAGTTCCAATTACTTGAGTCTCCGGCATCAAGGACCTCGCTTGATTGCAGATCAAAGTCGGTTATCGGACCCTTGTATTTTCGTTCCCCATCCAGTTCCGCTTCTAATTCTAGGGAGTCACAAAAAGACTGGTCACTACCTGAATATATTTCTACATCAAACAAATATTGGAAGCTCAAACTACCGGAGTTGGTCAACAAAACCTCTCTATCTTTTGTCTTACCTAAAGACATCTCTATCTCACCACTATCGCCCCAGCCCTCATCATTAAAATTACTGTCCAGATATCCGGCGGACAGAGTCTTTTCCTGAGCTCTGAATGAATCAGAAAAATGGGCGGAAGCATCATCAACCTGAATAAAGAACGAGAACAAAAACAGGGCAAAAGCAAAAACAGATACTGGGAGAATGGTTTTCTTGTTTAAAATTCTGGTCATTTAAATATCAATTTATTAAACTTCTTTTTTGTCTTGTTTTTTTACCTTTTGAATAATTTTTTTAACTTGATCATAAATTATGACACTGGTCGGAATGAAAATCAGAATGGCGAACCCGAGCTTGGTCTTGGCGAATTCAAATAAATATCCGACATAGGGAATGGAAAACAGAACTTTGCCGATTATATTATCTTCAAAAACATCTCTTTGATCAACTGACCGATTAGCATCTCCTTTGGTAGTATAAACAAGCTCTCCTTCAATCATTTTCATATCTTTAATTCTGTGAGTTCTGGGATCTTCTGCTTGGTCAAAGGAAAAAGTTATAATATCTCCCCTCTCGTAGTCATCTTCAGGACTCACAACCACTAAACTACCTGTTTTAATAGCTGGCTCCATTGAGCCCGACAACACAACCATTAACTGATATTTTCCCCAAGAAGGAATGCCGGATAATATTATTAAAACAACCACCGAGAACAATACAATGGCTAAAAAAATTTGGGCTAACTTCATTGATATTATTAATAATCTAAACCTTTTATTGGTTGCCCTATTTTTAAATAAGGCAACCTAAAAAAGTTTGAACTTCTGAATTTAATTATCTGTAATCTTTAACCTTATAACCGGAATAATCATCAAACACATTTTCGCTTCTAAGATAACTAGCATCATCATCAGAACTTAAAATGTTACCATCTCTATCAAGAACCTCTACTCCGTCTCCAAGACCAATTCCTTCAACTGAAGTGTTGAATGTATTATCAACAATAAACAGACCTTTCATGTCTTCGGTTCCGGCAACTCCATGAGCTGTTTCAAAAGTATTTCCAATAATAGTTATATCATCTCCCCCACTTGACCAATTGCCCTGTACTCCACGGAAAGAATTAATAAACTTATTATCTTTAATAACCGTTCCGCTGGTACTATCGTCAATTCGAATACCTCTATCATCTTTATAATCCTGATCAAGTCCTTCATTTGCGTTATCCACCACAAACCCTCTAAAAGAAACGTTGTTAGCAGTAATTTCTACAACAGTAGAAGAGTCACTTTTAACAGTAGCCATTGCCTCAGAGTAAAGAGTTACATTATCAGTGTCGATAGTTAGATCCTCCTCATATACTCCAGGGCCCACTTTGATAATATCTCC
>CAZWNU010000007.1:0-38081 GCA_964635515.1 uncultured Gammaproteobacteria bacterium | reverse complement strand
ATTTGCATTCATTTTGTCCGGCTTCGCCGTCCAAAATGTGCCTGAACTTATTCAGGCTTTGCTGGGCAACTGCAATATTAGGCACGAGACCCGCTCCTGTAGCTTGGAAAAAGCCCTTAAAACAACAAGGGCTCTCTTTGCCCAGTTCGGGTTTAATAAAAATATTTCTGATGCTAAAAAACCGAGGGGTCTCATCATTTATAAAAAACTTAATCCTTTCTTTAAAACCCTACCTAATCTTATCGAACTTGTTTAACTGGTAAAAGATAAATAGTTAAAAACTCCTGAGGCAGATAACCGGGAAAGAAAAGGTCTTGCTGAGGTTGTGATGCATGCCATTGATAAAATTCTGGATCCAAGCGTTATCACTACCATCTTCAGAAGAAGACCAGTAGTCATCAGAAGTAAGGATGCCACCAATATCCTCTTTGTTGTCATAGACTGTGTCAAGTTCCTCCTTGCTTGGCAAGAACCAGTCATCATAACCCCCTTCGTTCGAACTAGCACACAAGCGAGCGGCTATATCTTCCTCTTGGCAATTTTCAACTATCTTCTGAGTGTTGTATTCTCCATCAGAGGCACTATCCGCTCCCATCTCCTGACCGAGGCAGCCCCAAGTAACTCTCTCAGAGATCTCCTTTTTCATAATAATCAATTTCGGATCCCCTTGCTCGTCGCAAGAGGCTACGATCCCCCCTCCGGCCTCTGCGCCAAATTCACAATCAATTTCTAATCCTAAAGATTCTTTTACTTCCTGTTCTGTAGGAACGTTTTGAAATTCTTCCAATTTACCAGGACCTAAAGGATCAAAGCCGTTGACAACCTCTTCTCCGTCCAGATAGCCGTCTCCGTCCGTGTCCGGATTATCAGGATCTGTCCCGTAAATATATATTTCCTCAAAATCAAACAAGCCATCACCATCACTATCCTTATCTAGATCAATAGAGGGATCGACTGGTTGAATTCCCATATTGGTAGCTATAAAATTCCCCGGACCAAAGTCAGATGTTCCTACCTCCAGAGAAAAAAGGATTCCATAAGAATAAAACTCTCCGTTTTTTGCAATATATTCATAGTCAGATCCACCCGGAGGAGGATTGGAAGGTATCTGCTCAAGAAAAGTGGCGACGCCTTCTTCGCAACCTGTCTTGTGAAGACCTTTTTCATCCAAGCAGATAAAACCACCCTCACCCAAAACTGTCTTTTCCTTTACAGTCGGATAATAGCCATTCGTGAGCAGAAACAGCTCAAGGGCTGTCTGTAATTGTCTCACATCTGATAATCTCTCAGAGTCTCTGCGCTCTTGTTTCCAGGTTGCGCCAAAATCATCACTCTCCTTGGAATCTTCATCTTCATCTTCAAAAGAAAAAGAATCCCCCCTTGTTTCATTTATTTCATTTATTAATTGATTTAGATCAATACTTTCTTCCGGGATATCGATCTCTTGATCTTGATTCAGCTCACTTAAACTTACTGTCAAATTAAAACTCTCTACATCAAAATCGGAAATTTTATTCTCTTCATCATAAAAATCAACCATCAAGCTTTCAATAACATAACTATCCAAATTGAAGACTGTTCTAAAATCAGTAATTTTCAAAACTTCTTTCATTTTATCAAAATCCTCTTCCTCGAATGGACTTATATCCTGAACCAGACCATCTTCTACCAAAGATTCAAGCTCCCCCTGCATTTCCTCTATTGTTGATCCGCATAATTTGAAATCGCATATTAGAACTCCTTCTTCTCTGTTTTTTTCACACTCCTCCTGGACCAAAAAATCATGCTTTTTGATTATATCTTTAATCTCTTCATCTTTCTCCTCCCAGATCTCGTCTAAAGTGGATTTTTGACTCATATCATCCCATTCTCCACTGTCCCATTTTATCCATTTACCTTCAATCATATCAGTGGGCAAAAACATAAGAACCGCCACAAACATAGGAATCCTTCTGATTTCCACATAGACTTTTTCTTGCACACTTCTCATAGAGGCCTCTAGAATAAACTCATCACCCGAAATCTTAATCTCTCCTGCTGCTTTTGATTCTCCCGTATCTTCTTTAGAGTATATATAATGACCGTCTAGAGAAAAATCTCTGCCCAAATCAGGAAGGGAAAGCTTAAAAATCGCCGGTTCTGAGTCCTCTTCCTCATCATCTCCCTCCTCTTCTTCTTTTAGTTTAAAATCCAGAGTATAGTCAAATCTCATAGACTCTGCCTGGCCCAAGCCCTCCCAATTTTTCACAATAAGCTCTTTTAAGTCAGGGGTGGAAAACCTTTTATAACCATACCAGGAAGCATAAACAAGTCCTGATAAAAGGGCTATTCCAAGAACAAGAACTACGGCCCACTTTGCTATTCGTTTAATTTTTTCAACATGATTAACATCTCCTCCTTTTGTCAGCCTACTTTCTTCTCGAGAAGAATTTTCTTTATTGGTAAGAAAGGAGTTATTGTTTTTTTCCCCGTATTGCGGGTTACTCTGATTTTCCATAAATTAATTAAATCCTAGAATCCAAGGTAACAGATCCGGCGCGAAACGCCAGAAGTGATACATTAATTTTCTAAGGTAAATTATAAGATTAAATTATTTTAAGAGAAAAGAGCTTAGCAAGATGCTCCCGGAATTATAAAAAATAATTAGCAGGGTAAAAATTCTGACCAAGTTAAGAAAGCTGACTGATAATTCTTGAATACATTTTAGCACAAACATCCACTAGTTAAAAATTTTTTACCCAATTATTGATAAAATTTTAAAGGGATAAAGGGTCAAAAAATTATCAGGTCCGCCCAAGGACCCCGAACCGTATTTAGATTGAAGACCTTGGCTCCATCTAAGAAGGATTAGTCCTTAAATCCGAGAGCTTTTTTTATCCAATGCCCTCGGTTTAGCAAATTTTAAAAAAATGATATAATGGAACTATAACAACTAAACAAAGCGTATGACTATTAAAGTTGATCAAGAAAAATGCATCGGCTGTGGACGATGTACTGAAATCTGTCCTGACACCTTTAATCTGACCAATATGGGCAAATCAGAAGTTATAAGCCAAGAGAATTTGGAATGTGCCAAAAAGGCATCTGATCAGTGTCCTATGGAAGCGATAGAAGCGGAATAGCACAAGGTTAACTTTCAAAATTATCTAACAAACTTCTCCCTAACATCTGACTCGGCTTTTCAAGGTTAAGTAGATCCAGTACGGTTGGAGCTATATCAACCAACATTCCCCCTATCTCCTCTTTGTCTAAATAAGATTCGTCAGGATCAAGGGGTTTGCTCCTCTTATTCTTGGGAGTCAAAAACCAACAAGGAACCGGATTGGTGGTGTGCTCGGTGTCTGTCTCTCCGGTATGGGGGTCTAGCATCTGTTCAATGTTGCCGTGATCGGCTGTGATGATCAAGTTTCCTTTTTGGTTCAAAACGGCAGCAATAACTTTTTCCAGGCAATTGTCAAGATGCTCCAGGGTCTTTATTCCCGCCTGAACATCCCCGGTGTGTCCCACCATATCCGGATTGGCATAGTTAACCAAAATAAAATCATATTTCTTAGAAGCCACTGCTTGCAGCACCTCTTCAGTCACTTCTTTAGCGCTCATTTCCGGGCAATCAGCATAAGAAGGAGCATTTTTGGAAGGCACCACCTTCCTATCCTCCCCTGGATAGGGCTTCTCAAAACCTCCGTTGAAAAAATAGGTTACGTGAGCGTATTTTTCTGTTTCAGCAACTCGGAATTGATTCATTTTATTATCAGATAAAACCTCTCCTAATCTAGTTGTTACTTCTTGAGATTTAAAAACAGCCTCCATGGGCAGTCCTTCCTCATAGGTGTTAAAACCTACAAATTTGACATTTTGGGGCTGCCTAGCCCTTTCAAACTTGTCAAAATCCTTGACAGTAAAAGCTCTGGCCAACTGCCTGGATCTATCTTTTCGAAAATTAAAACAGACAACGGCGTCATTATCTTTTATCAACCCCTTAGGATTGTCGTTTTTATCGACCAAAACCACCGGCTCTAAGTATTCATCTTTAATATCTTTTTTGTATTGATTTTCTATAGCCTCGATAGGATCTGTCTCTTTTATCCCCTCTCCTTCAGTCAGATTCAAAAAAGATTTTTCCAGCCGATCCCAGTTCTCGTTCCTATCCATGGTATAATAACGTCCGGATAAGGTAGCTATCTCCCCTATCCCGATCTTTTCCATGTTTTCCTGCAGATAAGAAATAAACCTGGTAGCGCTCTGGGGTTCAGTATCCCGGCCGTCAGTAATAATATGGATGTAAACTTTGTCCAATTCTTGTTCCTGAGCAAAGCCTAAAAGGGCTATTAAGTGGTCCTGGTCAGAATGCACTCCTCCATTGCTGAGCAAGCCTATCAAATGAAGCGAAGAATTGTTATCCTTAGCATGTTTACTCGCCTTTTTTAAAACTTTATTATCAAAAAAAGAACCGTCACCTATGGCCGCATTAATGGTCGGCAAAAATTGATAAATAATCTGGCCACTTCCCAAAGTTTGATGACCGACCTCGGAGTTGCCCATTACACCCCAGGGCAAGCCGACCGACATTCCGGAAGCTTGTAGCAAGATTTTAGGATAATATTGATTTAATTTATTGTAGACGGGAAGGTCAGCCTTGGTTATGGGATTTCCTTTTTCCATATCCAATTCCCCCCAGCCGTCCAGAATCATTAAAACAACAGGTTTTGGAACATTGCTCATATAGATATATTTTTTATCTCTTTTATTTTATGATATAATTGGAAACAACATTTTTATTTTAACATAATTAATTTAATTTTTAAAATCACTATATGAAGAAAAATATGAACATAAGTGTCCCCCTTACCGTTCCTAGGCAAAAACAGAAAGAATACTTGAAAAACTACCATATAGCCACCCGAGGAACCGGCAAAATGATGATGTTCGCCGGAGATCAAAAGGTAGAACATTTAAACGATGATTTTTCCGGACCCGGAATCCCCAAGGAAGTAGCTGATCCGGAACATTACTTCAAAATAGCCAGTCAGGCTCATATCGGGGTGTTTGCTTCCCAGTTGGGCTTAATCGCCAAATATGGCAGAGATTATCCCAATATCCCTTATTTGATAAAGGTTAACTCCAAAACCAATCTAATGACGGAAAAACACCAAGACCCCTTTAGTAACAGATGGTTTCCCACAAGGTCCATTGACCAATTTCGAAAACAAAGCGGTCTTAACATAGTCGGGGTCGGATACACCGTCTATATTGGAAGCTCTTTCGAGGCCGACATGTTCGGCCAAGCATCCCGTATAATTTATAAAGCGCATCAACAAGGAATGTTGGCTGTAATCTGGATGTACCCCAGAGGTAGAGCAATAAAAGAAGATCAGGGAAAAAACAATATTCACCTTTTAGCTGGTGGAGCCGGAGTCGGCCTAACCCTGGGAGCCGACTTTGTTAAAATAAATTACCCCTACAACCCCAAGAAGAGAAGAAAAGTGGCTGAGGAATTCAAGGAAGTCACTACTGCCGCCGGAAGGACCAAGGTAATTTGCGTAGGTGGGTCGAGAAAAAATCCCAAGTCATATCTACAGGGCCTGTATGATCAGATAAATATCTCCGGGTCCGGAGGTAATGCTACTGGGAGAAACATATATCAAAGAACGGAAAAGGAGGCTGTCAGAATGGCTAACGCCATTTCAGCCATAGTTTTATACAACTATTCTGTTGAAGACGCCTACAAAATTTTTAAAGGTGAAAATGAACTAAAAACTTAGGAGGGTTTAAAAGTAAATATGGTTAATAGAATACCCTTTATTATTATCTTAGCCTTGCTATTAAGCGGTTGCCAATTCGCCCCTTCTCCCCCGTTAGAAGAAGCGAGGCAACTTGGGAAAGACATGGGAGATTCCAAAAAAATACTTATGGTTATAGCGCCCAAAGACTTTCGGGACGAGGAATACCAAGAACCCAGGGATATCCTGGAAAACAATGGCTATGATATAGAAGTGGCCTCTATACAGACCGGAGCCGCTACAGGGATGCAAGGAACTGAGGCTGAGATAGATATTACCACCTCAGAAGTAGATCCCTATAGGTACCAGGCGGTGGTTTTTGTGGGAGGTCCTGGTATGAAGCAGATCCTAGGAGACAATACACTGGAGATGTTGGCTGAAAATTTTTATCAAGCGAATAAACTAACCACAGCCATCTGTATAGCTCCGGTTATTCTGGCTAACACTGGTTTGCTGGAAAACAAAAAAGCCACCTCTTATGAGGATGGCAGAGAAAGCCTTCTTTCTAATGGGGCCGATTTTCTGGAGGAAAATGTGGTAGTGGACGGCAATATTATAACCGCTAACGGTCCTCAAGCCGCCACCGAATTTGCTCAAGCCATACTATCTGAATTGAATTGATCTTATTTCCTTTCTATAGGTAAAATAAAATAAAAATTGCACCCCTTGCCCGGGTTGCTTATTAATTTTATTTGACCCCCTAAGCTTTTTGTAGTTACCTTGCATATATAGAGGCCCAAACCCAGACCTTCCTTGTTTCGATTCAAATAATTCTCCAATTGCCCGAATTTAACAAAAATCTTTTTCTGCATCCCCTTGGATATTCCCTCCCCCTGATCTATAACCTCCACCTTGGCTTTATCTTTTCCAACTTTAGATATTTTAATCGTAACGACTTGTTCCTCGGCCCCATATTTAATGGCGTTATCTACCAAATTATAAACGACCTCGGATACTTTATCCTTGTCACTCTTAATATTGATATTGTCCTTAATTTCTATATTTATTTTAGACCCGGTTCGTTGTGCTAAAATCTCAAAAGTAGGACGAAGAGAATTAATAAAGTTACCTAAATTAAAGACTCCTTCTTTTATTTCCTGCTTGCCCTGCTCAAACCTGGTAATTGTAAGGATTTGCTTAACCACTCGATTGAGCCGGAAAGATTCTTTGTTGATCACATCAACATAAGACCTGACCTCCTTTTTTAGACCCGATCTTCTTGTTTGAAGCATCTGACTCATCCCTATTATCGAAGCCAAAGGAGTTTTTAATTCATGAGCGGCTACATTCAAAAACTCATCTTTAGCCTTATCCAACTCCTTTAAATCCTCCACTTGTCTCTCGGCTTTTTTCTGCTCAGTCACATCAGAAACCATAACTAAATCCTCGACCATTTCGTTGTTTTTATCTCGAACCAAGGCCACAGATAGTCTCCCTACCTTTTTCTTGCCATTTTTGGTGACAAAATTCAACTCATAAGGACCGGGGTCCTTGCCTTCCAGTCTCTTGGAGAAATTATTTACCGCCTTCTTCTTGCTGGCCGGTGGCAAAAAAGAAAATTCGGTTATATCCTTACCACGAAAATCCTCTACCTTGTAACCCAGCCACTCCTCAAACCTTCTGTTGGCGGTTATGAGCTTGGCCTGCTTATCCAACAAAACAATGGCCTCTGGAGAAAAATCAAATATCATCTTATATTTCCTTTCACTCTCCTTTATTTTCTTCTCAGCTTCTTTGTATCTTTGAATAGCTAAATAAAAACCGACGAATATTATCAGTAAGGCCAAAAAGGTCAGCTCACCCCGGATATAAACACTAATCAATTCGCCTGGTTGGCTCAATTCACACAAAAGACCCAAAAGAAAAGAAAAGACCAAAAGAAGCCAACCAAAATTCAAAATACAGATTCTTAACCTCAGTATGATAAAAAAAGACAGTACGGTAATTAAAAAGTATAAAGAGCTGAAAACAACACTTCCTACATCTAGGGGGTAGGAAATGTCAAAATAATAGAACCAAATAAAAGGAAGGGTCAAGATTGGTAAAATCAAAACTCCCAAGCAAATTCTTTTAAAAAAAGAATTTTTGGTTTTTTCAAGTAAAGAAGAAATCATGAATTGAAGGCGGAAAAATCTTTTATTCTCCGATTATTTTTTTAGTTTTTTCAAACAGGTCCTTAACCTCAAAGGGTTTTTCCAAAACATCTTTTACCACTTCTAGCTCATTGAATTTACCTTGAGACTCCTGAAACGATTCAGAGCTGACCGGCAAGGCAGATACCACCAAAACCGGGATTTTCTTTAACTTGCTGTCCTTGATCATCTCTTCACAAAACTCTACCCCGCTCATCTTGGGCATCATTAAATCCAAGAGAATGATATCATACTTTTTATCACCCTTTTTTAAAATTTCCAGTGCCTCTTCACCGCTATAAACCGTGTCCACCTTATATTTTTTATTAGTGGAGAGGGCAGCCTCCATGGTTTTGGTGATATTAACATCATTGTCCACAACTAAAATGTTTTTCATATTATTTTTATTTATTTTTAATCTCAACTAATTGTTAATAAAACTAAAATCACTATAATTATTTAATTCTAGTCGAAATATTTTCTGATCATCTCTATGTTTTTGCCCAAGCTTTGATCCTTGTCACTCCCTTTTTTATCTATTTTTCGGGAAAGAAAACCTGCTTTCTTTTTACCAAAATTTTTTTCATACTTGATCATTAAGAGGGTCACTATTTCCACCGGATCTTTGGTTATACTCAAAACCCTACAGGTCTCTTCATCCAACTTTAAACCTTCTATTTCTTTGGCCAACTGCATCGCCCTATCTCCTTCTCGGTATCTCATCTGAGTTATCATATCGCTGATCAATTCATAATATATTCTTTCCCTCCTCTCTATTTCAGAATAATCAGGTGGGGAAAACCTCTTTCTTCTCTCTCTTCTAGCAAAACGTAGAAAGATCAAGGCCACGGCTACTACTGCTAAAGTGATAAAAGAATAAAAGGCTAAATCACTAATAAAAAGACCTAAAAACTTTCTCTCAACAGTAAACTGAAACTGGGACATGGCCGGAAATTTCTGGCCTTGATATTCTATCTCGCTATAGGCAGTGTATCTACCAGTAGGAAAATCTCCGGGAATAGCAAGATCTCTCTGATAGCTGGCCCTTGTTTCAACCGCAACCGTTTCTGTCTCATGGAGCATTAAACCATCCTCATTATCTAAGACCTTGTAGTGGATGGTCACATCGACCCTTTCGCCCGCCCCAAAATTCATTAGTTCAACTTTTACAGGCAACTTCTCCCCGGGCGCCACTCTGAAAATTAAACCAGAACCCCGAGTTTTTATATCCGCTTCTTGTCCGGATGAATCCTTCCCTGAAAAAACCGATGTTACTGGAAAAAACAAAATGAAGACCACGGATAAACCAAGTATAATTTTAGTCTTGGACAGAGCAATCATATTAAAGCTTATTGGTTGTCATTTTGCTTCTTCTTACTCTTCTTATGAACAATATAACCGAAGACAAAATAGCCGATAACAGTTAAAAATACCAAAAAGAAAACAAACAGAGTAATTGCTATATCCCTACCTGACTGATTTTCTGTCTTAGACTGGATGCTGACATCAAACAAAGGAGTTGAAATGGTAGAAGAACAATCCTTTTCCACCTCTTCGGTCTTCTCGGGCTCCACTCCGAGGGAATCTCCTTCCTTTACCAGGGAGAGCTCAGAGAAGCTGAGATAAGATCCCTGAGGTAGTTTCAAGGAAGGGGCTTCGAGATAAACTTGACCTTGCAACATTTTGTCCTCAACAACCTCCAGAACAACGTCCTCAACAACCTCCACCCTTTGATCATAAAGACTTTCTAAAATCACAATTCTGTCTCCTGAAGAGGCGCTATTCAGAGCCGCCTGAATACTGTGGAAATCGCAAGGACCTGAACAGACCGTGTGAACTCGGTCCGAGGAGGCTCCTGAATCAAGGATGAATAGGTCGTCTCCAGAAGAAGCTGAGGTTTTACCAGAGAAAAAAAATATCAATAGAAAAAAGCAAACAGAGAAACTGAAATACAAAAACCCTTTTTTCTTTATACTGAACATAAAAAATGAGTCTAGCTTAAACACCCAACAAAAACTTTTAGGTAAAAGCTAGGTTTTTTTAGATTCTTGATTTTATTATAACTGATTTTGTGGATATTAACAAACAAAAGCCCTAGATTAAAAACAAAGAAAACTCTAAAAGAAGAGGAGGGGCTAAAATTAAAAGTAAAGACAGAACAAACAAGACACCCAAAAAGGAAAGAGATATGATACGCAACATCTTTTTTTGGGGTCTAAAGAAGAGTATAAAGTTTGCCAAAATGAGGAACACTAACATGTTCCCCACCACTCCGGGAACACGAAGATAGTGCAAATCTGAATACGAAGGATCACGATCAACCTCAAAAGAGAAAAAAATTCCACCGGGAATAGAGATATTTGAATAGTAAATATCAATCACTACATCTTCATGTTCTCTTGGGCTCAGATCCATTTTGACCTTATCAATATCTAAAACATGAAAAACAAAAAAAGACAAAACAAGTATAAGTATCAAAACTCCATTAACCTTCCAAAAGTTTCGAGAGAAGAAGTTGTGATAAAAAAGAGCAAGAGAGAAGAAGAATAAAATAATAGAGAGAGATAAAAGTGAAAGGAGTATATTGGAATAAAAAAAGAAAGCAAACAAAACACAAGAAAAAAGAAGAAGTACGGAGGATAGTATAAGAAAGTGTTTTTTTGTCATATAAATATAAGATAATGGTTCAATACTAACACAAAAACCCTTGATTAAAAACAGAGAAAAATTTAGAATATAAAGAAATCAAGAGGATCAAAAGGCAGGGCTCAGATCTACTATGTTAATTCTCGGTCTGATTGCCAGAAAGGCCTTGATCTTCCCAGAACTTGGATATAGATCGATCATAACTCTTTTCTGCTTCAGGAGAAAAATAGCAAGCCGGGAGCTGCTTTTTAGCCTGATGATGGGATAAGCACTCGCAACAAATACCCTTTCTAGGGCAATCGACATAGGTACAGGGACATTTTTTTAAGTTTTTTTCGGTTTGACATTCCATAAAAATATTTTACCACAAAAAACACGTTTTAAACCAAAATTCTTAAAAAACAATAAAATGAACTCAAGTATTTTCCACAATCCCAGCCTGGGTAGGATGAATATAGAACAGGTAGCCCAAGAGATAACAAGATTCATAGAAAAAGACCCGGAGGGCCAATATCAAATTCTGGTCGGGACAGACTCTAGCGGAGGCAAAAACGCCGTATTTGTCGCTGCTATTGTTGTTTATCAACAAGGCAAGGGGGGAAGGTACTTTTGGAATAAAAGAAGCAAGGAAAAGCCTTGTCATTTTTTTCAGGAAAGAATCCATAGAGAGGTAGCTATATCTTTAGAGGTGTCCCAAAAACTTTTGACCGAACTGAAAAAACTAGCTCCCAGAAAAGGACAGGTCTATGAATTTCAAGTCCATATCGATGTTGGAAAAAACGGCCCGACCCGAAAGATTATTAAGGAGGTGGTGGGCATGGTCATGGGAAGCGGATTTAAGGCCTCTATTAAACCCAACTCCCTTGCTGCTTCTAATGTGGCTGATAGATACTGTTAATGCCTGACTACAAAAGAAGAGGGGTCAACCCCTCTTCTTTTAGTTTTCTAAGAGATCCAGTTTTCTTTCCCCCCAAGAATTATATAGCAAAGGCACGACCAGGAGGGTTAAGATAGTTGAAAAAAATAAACCAAATATTATAGAATAAGCGACCGGCGCCCAAGTAGGATTGGAGAAGGCCAAGGGAATCATGCCAAAAATGGTGGTAGCTGCTGTTAAAACAATCGGCTGGAACCTTATTCGAGCTGACTCTAAAATAGCTTCTTGCCTTTCCAGGCCATCTATACGACGCTTATTTATAGCATCAATCAACAGAATGGCGTTATTGACCACTATTCCAGACAAAGCCACGATCCCGATAAAACCGGGAAAAGACAGGGGTTGACCAATAAGCACCAAGGCTGGAAAAATTCCGATAATAGAAAGAGGTACCGATATCAAAACGAAAAAGGGTTGCCTGAGAGATTTAAATTGCAGAACCATTATCATAGCTATGACGAAAATACCCAAAAACAAGGCCAAATAAAGATCATTAAAAGACTGGTCGATTTCTTGCCTCTCTCCTCCGAAAAAAACTTCATATTCCGGAGGAATATCCATGGCCTCGATCCTTTCCATCGCTCGGTTGGTAACTTCAACCGGGGGAACACCACTGACGGAGTCTCCGGTTATTTTAACTATTCTTTCACCGTCTTGATGTTCAATAGCTCCCCTTCCGGCCCTTAGTTCAGTTGAAACAAAAGAGCTCAAAGGAACTGTTCCCTGAGGGGTGACCACAGACAAAGAACTTAGATCATTTATGCTCAGATCGGTTCCGGTTTTTCGGGATGACAAGTCATACTTTACCAAAACATCAGAATCCTCCCCATCTCCCCTAATAATGGTGGCCTCTGTGCCGCTGATTGCATCTCTTAAAATCCCGGCTACTTGTTGGGTGTTAACCCCATAAAGCTGGGCCTTGTCTCTATCTATACTAACAGCAAACTCACCCGGGACTTCTTCCTTACTGATATCGACATTGGTGGAACCGGGGACTTCCTCTAGCTCCTTCTTAATTCTTTCTCCCCAACTATATAGGCCGTCCAAAGAAGGTCCGGTAAGATTGATAGTGATGGCTGCTGTAGATGGAGGGCCGGCGCTTAAATGAACAATTTGAACTTCAGCCGGAAATATATCCATTTCCCCTATCTTTTTTCTGTATTCTTCAGCTATATCAAAGCTTTTATCCTCTCTGTTTCTGGCTAGATTCACGATGATATTGGCCTTATTTCCATCACCAGTGTCAGGTGATATAAAAGTACTAAACCTGGACCCTACATTAACCTGAAAAGATTCTATACGATCATCACCCTTAAACATCTCTTCGATCGGACGAGTTGTTTCCGAGGTTTTTTCCAAAGAGGTTCCGGCAGGATTTTCGATATTGATGGCAAAATAGTCCTGATCCTGGTCCGGAAAGAGATCCTGTTTTAAAACTCCCTGAAAAGGCAACATGATAGATCCTAAAAAAGACAAAATGAGAATGATTGTCAAAAACCTCCTTGAACGCTTGCTGTTTAAAAAGAAATTCAAAATTGAAATATAGTAAGGCAAAACCTTTTTATCCAAGAAAGTGCAGGAATAGGATTCTTTTTTAAAAACCTTCTTCTCCTTGTTTCTCTGTAACCATTTGATGCTCAGACTAGTCAGGAGGCCTAGGGTAACAAAAAGAGCCGCCAAGAGAGTTATAGTAACAGTCACCGGCAAAGGCTTAATGAACTCCCCCACCACCCCAGAGGTCAACAGCATGGGCAAAAAAACAAATACGGTGGTTAAGGTTCCGGCGATAAGAGGTAGATTATATTCTCTTACGGTAGCTATGGCAGCCGGCTTGGCGTCATAACCTTCGCGTATCTTCCGGTTAATACCTTCAGTAACCACAATAATACTGTCCACCAAGATGCCCAGAGAGAGGATTAGGGCGAAAAGTGTTAAAAAGTTCAAAGAGTACCCAATATAATACAGGACTATAAAGGTAACCAGAAAAGTTAAAGGAACAGCCAAAGCGGATAGTATAGCTTCTCTCCAGCCCACAAAAACCATTAACAAAAAAAGGATGACAACTACGGTCTGAAGTCCACTATTGGCCAAGCCCCAGATATCATCTCTAATATTGTCGGCCTGATTATCAATTATGGAAAGCCTCATGTTTTCCGGAATGATATCCCCTTTAGCTCTCTCAATTTCTCTTTGAACGTTCCTGACTATTTCCAGAATATTGCCCTCATCCCCTTTTATTACCGATAAAGAAACGGCTGCCTGGGGCTCTTCATAAGGAGACCCCACTCTGGAAATAGAGGTCCTATCTTTAAAAGTATCCTCGACCTGAGCCACGTCCCCTATGTACACCAAGCTCCCACCAGAGGAAGTAATAGGAATATCTTTTATCTCCCTGGCGGAAACGATCCGTCCCTCCAAGTTAATAGAATAATCCAAACCCTCAATCTCAATAGACCCTATGGGCATATCCGAGTTAGCCAGCCTAATAGCTTCTGTTACTTGGTTGATATTCAAATTATAATTATCCAAAGAAGCTTTATCCACTAAAACCTGAACCTCTCTCTCCTCTCCGCCACTGATATCTAAGCTTCTGACATTAGGTATTCTGGTTATTCTCTGTTCCAAGTCCTCGGCTATATTTTTAATACGATTCACATCGTAAGGACCACTTAAAGAAAATCTTAATATAGGATAGACCCCGGAGAGGGACACCTCTTCTACCCTAGGGCTATCAGCATCACCGGGGAGGTCTTGTTCAGCTCTATCCACGGCACTTTCTACCTCATTCTTTTTATCACTCTTATCCACCCCGATATCAAACTCTATCAGAATAGAAGATAGCCCCTGATAAGACCAAGAGTTAATTTCTTTTATGTCACTAAGCCCCAAAAGCTCATCCTCAATAACATTGGTAACCAACTTCTCAACTTCTTCCGGGCTGGCTCCGAGATAAGGAGTAGAAACAATCACCACCGGAACATCTATCTCAGGCATAGACTCCTTAGGCATATCATAAATAGAAAAAACACCTATCACTAGAATAGCTAAGGATAAAATCAATATGAATTTTCGATTATTTATGAAAAACTCCCAAAAAGTCTTTCTAAGCTCTCTTCTAGGCATACTGTTATTTAATGTTTACCTTTTGCCCCGGACTTAAGCCTCGGACGCTTCTTACAATCTCTGTATCAGGTTCCAAATCGCTTCTCACTTCATTGAAGTTATTAACCACTCTACCCAACTCGACCTGCCTTCTCTCTATCTCCCCCATATCATTAACAACAAAAACAAAATCGCCTTCAGTACTGGTTTCTATAGACTGGAAGGGAAGCAAATATAAAACCTCTTCCTTGTCTTGTTCGGTTTTTATTTTTATTCCTACAGACTCCCCTATGACCAGATCATCTCCCCCTTCTACAACAGCGACCACCAACTCTACTTTTCCGGTCGAAGGATCCGCTTGCGAAGAAATTCTAGAAACCGATCCCTGGATCGAATCATCCACAACAACCTTAGAGCCGACCCTGACAAAACCCCTATCTTTAACAGAAATAGAAGCTCTTACCTGAAGTCCTTCTCTATTGGCTAAAGAGGTTAAAAAGTCCCCTGGATTAACCAGGTCTCCTCTCTTTAAGGGCATAGAGCCGATCTCTCCCTTAAACGGGGCTCTGATATAAGCGTCTTCCAACCTATCCCGGACCGACCGCCTTCCCACCTCAGCCTCCCTAATCGAAGATTTGAGAGGCGCCAGGTCAACTTCTCTGGGTGGTGCTATAAGCTCTTGATAGGAGCTTTGGGCTTGCTCTAAAGATTTCTCTTGAGCCCGAACAGAGGCTCTGGCTGTCTCCAGATTAGCCTGAGCTTCTTCTTGAGCATTATCTAGTTGCTGTAAAGCCTGTTTATAGTTTAGTTGTGCCTGTTCTCTGTTACTGGTATCGGAAATCCGAGCGTTCTTTATGCCCTGTTTTTGAGTCTGCAAGCTGCTCTGAGCCTGGTTGATATAAGAGATCTGACCATCGACTTCTTGTTTTAAACTCTGCAAAGAAGTACCGGTAGTAGAAGTTCTGGGCAGATCAGAGGAAGTAACAGTATTGTCCAATGTAAATCTAAGGCCCTCTAAGGTCTTATCCATCTCATCCAGGGATCGGCTGATCAAGCGTTCCAACTCCTCTCCCTGCTCATTGGTAATATCTTGGGGTAAACCGTCTCGATAATCCTTGGCTTCACGATAAAATTCCTTGGCCCTGGCGTGAGATCTTTCTGCATCTCTTTTGACTTGTTGGTTTTTAGCACCCAAAAGATGTTCATAAGCCCTGTTGGCCCTTTTGTCCCCGGGATCTTGACCCAAGATATCACCGGAAACAACCAGGGCGGTCCAGATAGTGGGCAAAATATTCGAGGATACCAGCCTTAGACTGTCATAAGCGTCTTCTAGTTGCTGTTCACTGGAAAGAGAACTGCTTTCCAGGTTGGATCGGGCCAGGTCAACCCCTATTTCAGCGTTCCTTACCATAGCCTCACTACCAACCCTGGCTTGCTCCATTTGGGCTTGAGCCTGCTCCAGGCCGACCTCTGCCCTCTCCACAGAAGACAAAGAGCTTCTTTTTTGCTCTTCACTCGGTCCGGCCTTAGCTTGAACCAGGTCGTTTTCCAATCTTTGAAGGGAAGCTTCAGCTCTTTCCAGCTCATTTCTCAAATCTGAACTGTCCAGCTCTATTAACAACTCTCCTTGCTCGACTTGATCACCTATATCCACCAAAACTCTCTCAACCTCGCTACTTAATTGAGACCGAATATCAATTTCTTGTAAAGCTTCAACTCGCCCTACTGAGCTCAGCTGGGTTTCCTCTTCTTGAAAATTGCTCAACCTAACTGTTTCCACCTCAGGCCTCCCGACACCAGCAGAGGGGCTTTCTTCTTTAGCATCACCTTCCTCATCATTAAAAGATAAATAAACGAGAATTGCCAGAAGAGCCAGGATCAAGGCAGAAAAAATCAGATTGATTTTAAGTTTTGATTTATCCATATATTTTTTTCAGTTAATCTATAAATTAGTTAATTTTAAAGCCCAAAAAAGAAAATATTTGATCAGCTGCCTGACCAGGTGAAAGCTCTATCTTTTTCTCTTCTTCTATATATTCTACATAAAAAGTTCCGAGCATCCCTAAAACCATCATAGAAGCCAAGCGGGGCGAAAGATCCCCGCCTCGACCCTCCTTTTTCAAAACCTCGGTCATAATTATTTCCAACTTACTGACAATGCCCTCTCTGGTCTCTCTGATTTTAAAAAAAAGATTTTTATCTTCTTTACAAATTCTTTGCAGTAGAATTCTGATCAAATTCTTTTTAACAAAGAAAAAGTTGATATAGGTTTCTATAAAAAAGTGTAGTTTCTCCAAGCATTCAAGGTCCTTCTCCAAGACCTTGCTCAACTCTTGATCAAACTCTTGGGAAACTTCTTCAAATATCTTCAAAAAAAGATCTTCTTTGTTTTTAAAATAATAATACAAAGAAGGTTTGCTCACCCCCGCCCCCCTAGCTATCATATTTAAAGATACTGAATGATAAGGTTTTTGGATGATGAGATCTTGGGCTACCTTTAATATTTTTTTATAGGTTTCTTTTTTATCCACCTCCATAAAAATAAATTAACTTACCGACCGGTAGGTAATTTTAACATCTTAGACCACCTCTTTGTTTTTGTCAACAAAAAAATCCAGATCTTTCAGAATCCGGATTTCGGACGTATAACCAAAGTCGAAAGAAGGTCTTTTTAAAAAAATCAACCTTAAAGAAACTTTTGACTAAAAAAAAGGGGGGGGCAAGAGAGCTCCTAATTAGCTTTTCTTCTTAAATATAACATAAAAGAGATGGTTGCTGCCAAAAGAAAAGAAGCTCCTATCAATTCAATAGACTCTTCCACCAGGCTGTCCATTAAGAAAAGCCCTATAGGAAACCTCCAATTAACCTGCTCCCATAGCTCCCACTGATTAGCCAGAGCGGGGTCCCCAATCTTTAAACAAAGTTGATAAAGCTTGTCACCGGCTCGAGTATAAAGATCCTTATCAACTATCCCGGAAAGGGCTGTACCTAAAAAGGAAAAGGAGGCGGCTAAGAAGTAAAAAGCAAAACCTATGACAAAATATATCCTGGTCTTTGAGTAATCACGCAAACTAGACCAACCGTAACGAACAAAGGCATAAAAAGGCAAACCGCCCAACAGGGAAAAGTATAGAAACTCGAACAAGGTTCCGCCCCAGCCCTGGTCCGGCTCATCAAAAGCAACCTGGACATAGCTCATAAAGGTGTGCCTAACATCTCCGGCATCCTCCAAGAGTATAAGGAAGAAAGCTATTGATAAAATGGCCCAGAACTTAAAAATCCTCTTGCCTTGACCATAGAAGCGGCCGGCAAAAAAAGCTGATAGAAGAGTAGCTCCTCCCAGGCAAAGCCATTGCAAAATCTCAGCAATTCCACTGTTCCTGCCCCAATTTTGAAAGAAAAAGGGTCTGTAAGTAAAATAAAAATAGTCAGAGCTCAAATTGAACAAGGCGTCCCGCAAACCAAAAATATTACGCAAATCAACCAAATAAAAAACCAATCCGGAGACAAAAAGAAAAAATAAGGTCCCGATTATTATATATTCAGGCCAATCTATTTTTTTCAGAAATTTAAAAACACTCCTTTTTTCACGCATAAATAAAAGATACTGTCCAACTTTTTTATTCAGAACTATCAACCTTATTTTTGCTTCTTCAAATTCTTGATTGCCTCATAAGAAGCAAAAAAAGCAAAACCGACTCCAAGGCCGATAAAAAGACCGGCTAGAAGATAGTCGGTCAAAAAACCGATTCCCATCCCCGTCAACAGGCCGGCTGGAATGAACAGGGCCCCGGAATCATCTTCCTTGTCTTTCTTTTTGTTTTTAAAACGAAACATAATTCTATTATTTATTTATTTATAAAAATGATTTAAAGAATAAAATCTAGCTTGGGAAGAATACCTAACATAAAAAAATAGATAAGGGTCACGAAAGTAGCATTTCCCAGTAAAACGGCTGCAAAAACATAGGGGAAATTAACTCTCCCCAGACCCAGGGCAACCATTAAAATATCCTGGGGTAAGGGCATTGTCGAGGTATAGAGGTAGGCGAAGGCAACCACAAACCACTGGGATTTGCTATTAAGCCAAGAAGAGAAAGACTTCAATCTATTCCCTGTGAGTTCGTTTATGGCGGAATGTCCTTTATAACCCAAAAAGAAAAAAACAGCGTCCCCAAAGGCCATAGTGGGAGCAACAATCATAATAACTAAAAAAATATTGAATTCTCCACTAGCCAAAAAAGTTAACAGGGTGGCGTAGAAAAGAGCGGAAGACAGACCGGAAACTCCGATAAGGGCGGTTAAAAAAAGTAAAAGATAGCCAGTCTCCAGACCTATGGCATCTACCACCTCCCCGGGAGAGACAAAAAAAAGAACGGCCAACCAGACAAGGATGATGAAAAGAAAAACTAAAAAACCCTTGTGCCTCTTTAAAAATCTCATCAACCTAAATTATAACACAAAGAAGGAAAAAAAACATATAGAAAGGATGCAGCACCCTCTAAAAAATTAATTGAAAAAAATTGTTTTTTGTGTATTTGACAAAAATTAGCTATAATTAAATTGAATATATTTATTTCTATGATAAAAATTAATTCCAGCAACAAAAAATATTCACCAGACTCCGCCGGTTTTTTAATGATCACGGATGTTCTGGTGGTGGATGAGGACTCTAAGGTTAAGGAAATTGAGAAAATTTTAATAGAAAAAGTCACCCGCTTTTCTTCGGTTAACTATATCTATATAACAAACAAAAAAAAGAGGTTGACCGGAGTCATTTCTATTAAAGAACTCTTTCGCTCCCCTGGGGAAAAACCTGCTAAGCAATTAAGTCCCTTGAAGCTGATAACCGCATCAGGAGAAACAGATAAAGAAAAAGTGGCAATGTTGGCTCTAAAGAAAAATCTAAAAGAAGTACCGATAGTGGATAAGAACAAAAAACTTTTAGGGGTTGTGCCCAATGATGCTATTTTAAAAATATTACATGAGGAGGCAACCGAAGATCTTCTGCGACTGGGAGGTGTCGGTCCCAACACCCCTTTCAACAAAAACATCTTTTCCCTGCCCCTGACAACCTCCATTAAAAATCGATTGCCCTGGTTGATTATCGGACTTTTAGGGGGATTGTTGGCCGCCGGAATAATAGGATATTTTGAGGAGGTTTTGACCAAACACATTATTTTAGCCGCCTTTATTCCTTTAATAGTTTATATGTCCGATGCTGTCGGCTCGCAGATGCAAGCCTTTATTATCAGAGATCTGGCTTTTGACTCGAAGCTCAACTTTGCTAAATACTTAGGGAGGCAGGCTAGTGTGGTTTTGATCATGGGCCTGGTTATTAGTGTTTTTTTGTACCTGATCAGCTTTATCATCTACCAAGAAGCCGCAATCAGCTTCATTTTGGCCCTGGCCCTATTTTTGGCTATTTTAACCTCGCTCTTAACCGGATTGATCATTCCCTTCTTATTTAGCCGCCTGCGACTGGATCCGGCTAATATCAGCGGGCCCATAGCGACTATCATCCAAGATGTTTTAAGCGTTTTAGTGTATTTCCTAATAGCTTCAATCTTGTTGTAGAACCTGGGTTGTTTTTAATCAAAAAACTTAAGCTCAAAAAGTTTTTACAGCTTCCGGACAAAAACCTCTATTTTTCAGCCACCAATATGAAATAAGGGGGCAGATTCCTGGGCTCGAGTCTCATCCTTACCCGCCTAAAATACCTTTTCAGAATGGGTCGGACCAAAGGAGAAGTTTGGTAAAGAATAAAGATGCCTCCGGGCTCTAGTAGATAACTGGTTTTTTCTATTATCTCTTCTCTTTTTTTACGATCCAGAAGAGAGAAAGGAATCCCGGAAATAATAACCTCTGCTTTCTTGTTCAAATAGCTGGCGGCCCGCTCTACATCATCGTTTATTGATTTTAAACGATTATCCCCTATTTTTTCCAGTTTAGCGAAAAGATCCTTGTTTAATTCAAAGGCGATCAGCTCCGAATTTAGAGAAATTTTTTTAAGTATCTCCTTGGTTATCACCCCGTCCCCTGCTCCGTACTCTACAATAAATTTTTTCTTCTCAACTTTACCAGCAATCTTCTTGGCCACAAACTTGGAGCTAGGCACAAGGGCCCCCACATGCTTGTAGTCCTTGAGAGCTATTTTTGTGAATTTTAAAGCTTTCATTTTTTCTAAATTATTAATAAATCAAAACTTTATTACATCTTAACATAAAAAAGTGGTCAAATGAATCTTTTTTGCAGATATTAAAAGCCAAAAATCAGTTTTGATTTTTGGCTTTTTCTAAGGACCTATCCCTTATTTTAATCGTTCCTAGTAACCACAAAAAAGAGCTAAGAACCCCCCAACATTGAATTTACAAGTTCTGTCCAGTTTTCCTTGGCCGGAAGCGCCGGAGATCCCTTTTGGCACAATTGGCACTCCTCCTTGCTCGGATCAACCACATAAGTATCATAATGAAGCAAGTGGATGATCTTGCTTTCCTCAATAACATCAGGGGCGTCTGGATCAGGCCTGTGCACCAAAACCGGAATGAAGGGAATAAAATTAACCGGATAAAAATTTCCGGCATGGATACCATCTCGAACCGCCTTTGTGGTTCCACCGGTGGTCAAAAGCTCTTCAATATGCAAAACATTCTCGTCAGGCAAAATGGTTCCCTTTTCCCAAGTTTGGGTCTTGTCGGGATTTTTCTGAAGGGGTCGCCATTTAGCATTTGTCAGGTTGGCAACATCCTTGGCCAGGCCCAGGGCGGCTGAATCCGAACCCACAACCCAATCAATATTACAGGGGTAATGTTTAAACAATAGTTGCAGAATTTGATAGGCCATGATTTGACAAAGGTTGCTACGCTCCAAAACTTGGGGGCAGTTGACATAAATATTGCTATGCTTCCCGCTGGTCAACTCGACATGGGGAGCTTGGATATTTTTCTCTCCTGGATGATGCCAAAAAGCATTACAAGCAAGAAAAATGGCCTCTAATTCGGTTTTGTCTAAACTTCTTTTAACCTCCTCGGGCCTCAATTTGAATATTTCTTCCCGGGGTAAATAGTCCAATCTTCCGGTCATAATAAAACCTCCTTGATCTGATTATAGTTGTTAATGAGCTCTGTTTTTTTCCTCCTTTTCTTGTCTAAAATAATAATGTCAAACTTTTTGTCAAAAATCAAGACCGGAAAGATCAAAAAAATCTTTCTGGTATCACCCCTTTCGAATTCCAAAACCTAAAAAACATTCGGTTCCCAAGTTTAGAAAAACAAATGAAAAGCTTCAAGCCCGAGCTCTGCTGATATAAGAACTTAGAGTGGGTCCGATTAAGGTGGTTAAAACCGATAGAATAACAATAGATGTTGTCAAAACAGAATCCAAAAGACCGAGGGAAGCAGAAGCATAGGTAACCGCCAGAGTGGTGGTCAATTGAGTTATGGAAATCGAGCCGAATAACATTGCGTTTCTATGAGAAAAATTGACTACCCTACCGGCCAGGTAGCCACTGGAAAACTTAGAAATGATCAGGCCCAGAACAAGAGAAATCATTAACAAACTTCCCAAATCGAATTGACTGAGTACAAAAATATTTATCTCCATACCAACCACAAAGAAAAAAACAGGGATAAACAGTCCGTAGCCAATGGTATGAAGCTTGAATTTCAAGATCTGGGATTTTTCATTAAGTACCACACCGGAAAGAGATAATCCGGCTAGAAAGGAAGCTATTATGGGGTGCGCTCCCAAGAAAGAAAAATAAGCCACAACCCCGACCAAAACAACAATAATAAAACGCAAACGCCTTTCATGTCCGTCATCCTGGAAAAATCTTCTTTTCATTATGTTCTTTGAAATCAAGGGGATGACTTTGAATAATAAAAATATGGAGACAATTAAAACCAGCAGGTAGACAGGCAATGGGAAAATTGTTGTTCTGGAAGCAACCTGAAAGACAAGCCCCAGGGCAACAAGACTAACCACGTCCACCACCATCACCGCTGATAAAATAAGCTGAGAGACGTCTTTAGGGATAGACTTATTTTCTCTTAAAGAAGAAACTACAACAGCAACTGAAGAAGAGATAAAAATAATTCCTACCAGAATGCTAACATCCCAAGAATAACCAAAAAACCTAAGCAGACCAAGACCGACCAAGAAAGGGATGATCGAGTTGAGGGAAGCCATCAAAAATATCTTGAGTTTTGAACTATATATTTTGGTAATATCGGTTTCAAGTCCAGCCATAAACATAAGAAAGGCCATTCCCAAAAAACCGAAAAAGCTTATTGTCTCATCTAATTGAACATAGTCCAGTCCGTAGGGGCCGGTTATAGCCCCGGCAAGAATAATCAGGGTCAAAAAAGGAACCCGAAACTTTTTAAAAAGCTCCGGGATGATCAAGCCCAGGGTTAAAACCAGCAGTAATGTTAAAAGTGTACCCCCTGCTTCCATAATGAGATCGAATTAATTTAAGTATCTATTCAAATATATTATACTTAGCCGTTCGTCAACACAATTTTATTTTCCGATTTTATTATACCATAAAATAAAAAATCTCGCATGGCACAATCGAAAATGCGAAGCAGTCTATGATCTGAGTAATAACCGAGGTTACATATCAAAAATGATCTGACGAGTGCTTTCTAAACTGCGAGTTAATTAAAAGCAAAAGGGATTGACAAAGAGTTTCATTATGTTAATTTTGAGACAATAATATTTTGGAGGGCTAATACACAAGGAAAGGGGGTGTTTTCCATGAGTAAAAAAAATCCAGAAGCTTCTTATTATGAAGGTAAAGTTGACGCCCAAAAAGAACCAAAAGGCGTACTTGAGACCCTGGAAGGTGACGGCACCTACCAGCCACCCAAATCCCAACCGGAAAGGGATCTCTACAAAAAGGGATGGGATGACGGAAGCAAGGAAAAAAGCAGGAAATAAAAAACCTTGAAAAAAATCTCTCTAAACCCTCCAAAAAAAGACCCTTTGTTATTCCAAAGGGTCTTTTAACTTTAAAACTATGATTTTTATATTACTAGCTTCTTAAAAGGATAATTACAACCCCTCCCCCTCTATCTCCGCTGGCAAGTCTCCTTTATAAAAAAGAGCTCCATCACGAACTTGAAGTTCTTCAATATGAAAACCGTTTTCCGGAGATATTATAGAGTTAACAATTCTTGCCGTCTCAAACTCAACCCTGTCTATAACCCCTCGAGTCAAGGGGGCGCGTCCCACTGTTAAACTATCCATGCGGATATTAACCGAATTATCAGAAGCCCTGGAAAGCTCTCCTGTGGCATAAACCGGTTTTTTGTTAGCCACGTTTGCGATATAATCAACCACAACATCAGTTAATGATCTATCCAGGGGCTCTCCAACCCGACCCTCATCAGCCCGAGCTATTTTAGTGCCTAGGCCGGCTAAAACATTTTGTTCTCTTAGAAATTGTGTAAAATTATCCGAAAGCCTGAAACTAATTTCCCCTTGACCATTGTCACCGAAAGAGACCTTTACATCTCTTATTGGACCTCCTGAGTCATTCGCCATAGACACCAAGGCGCTCATTTCCTCGCTGGTAAAAGAATCATCTATACTGTTCCTTCCTTGGGTGGAAAAATTACCCCTAGCCAAGGTTTCCAGGTTCAGCTCCTCAATGCTGCCTATGTCAATCTTTGATTTTGTTAAACCGGAATCAAAATCTTCTTCGCTCCAGGTTATATCAACTTGCTTGCCGGTGTTGAGCAAAAGATAAAGGCTCAAGACGACAACCAAAAGAAAAACAAAAACCCCTAAAGAAATTTTAGCCGACTTTTTCATAGAGTTATTAAATTATATTATCTTATCCTCAATTACTTATTCTTGGAGATAATTGGAATAAAAAATATAATAATTAATTTAATTTAAAAACTTTTTTCTATTATACCACAAAAAAAATAAAAGCTATAAGCTGCTCAAATAAAAAATACTGTGCCCTAACCTTCTCCGTATCATAATAATAACAATGCTAACCAAAACTGATCATTACCCATGCAGACATTCAAATCGAATTTAAGGACGTCCTGAGCTTAAGAAGTTTTTCTGGACTTGAGAAAGACCCTGATCAAACAACCAGACAACCGAAAGAACTTCTTAGAAAAATTATTATGATAAAAAACCCGAGAAAAATTTCTCGGGTTTTTTACCATATTAACAAACTTTTCTAAACTAAAGTATTCTAACCTCTATCCTTTGGGCGGTCTCTCCTTCTTCGGCAGTATGAACAAGAACATAGATATTGCCCTCATATTCTTGCTCTAATATCTCTGCTGACAAATTAAGATCATAAGAATCGTCCTCGGTTTCAACACCCTCTAGTTCATATCCCTCTTCTTCAAGAAGTTCACTGATTTGGGATACATCATCAGGAGTAATAATTCTGTCCACCACATAAGAGAGCGCTAAAATATCACCTGAGTCAACAAGCTTCGGCTCTCTTTCAAAAACCTCCTCTAACACTACCTCAAAAGTTTCGTGCATAACCATGTTTCTCTCCTGAATGGGATACACTGTTTCTGCTATCTCATAAGGGTCTTCTTCAGCGACCTCCTCCTCTTCTTCTTGTTTGGAAGTATCCACTTTCGCTTCTTCATCGGTCTCAGGCACAGTAGATGGAAGATCCGAGGTGTCGGTTTGCTGGGAATAGATAAACCAACCACCTGCGAGTAAAAGCAGAAGAACTACAATGATTATTATTGTTTTTCTCATAAAATAATTACTTAAAGATATTTAGATATTAAACTTATCAGCATATTTCCCTATTATAGGAAGCTCCTTTTTTTCATTCCTCAAAACATTCATTATTCCTAAAATAATAAAAATCAACCAGGCCAAGGTAATAAAAGGGGCAAGCAACCACCCTATAATGGGAACCGCTCCCACGAACATGCCTATCACTCCGGCAATAAGGAGAACCAGTCCCTGCTTGGAATGATATAGAACGAAATCATCATCCTTAGCCACAAGAAGAGGAATTATTACGAGAATCCCTAAATAGCTAAGAATAGCCATGGGGTTCACCCCTTGAGAGCTTTTTTGTTGTTCTTTGCTCATAAATTTTAAAATTAAAAATAAATCTCTACTGCATTCAGAATAACAATTCATAGCGGGGATGTAAATGATTTTTCGACCTGTTCCGGAAAAATTTGTTACTGAACAAAAAGCTCGCAAGACTCAAATTGAGGATTCAGCAAAGCATCTTAACATAGACCGACACGAACACTCGGCCAAATTATATAATTTAAAGACATGACACAAGGCAAATTGTTCTAAAAAACAAATTAAAAAGGCTCTAAATCCGGGTTTAGAGCCCTTGATGGATCATCTCAGATCTTTCATCAGATTATAGGCAGCGCCGCTGACAGACTGATTTAGTCTTTCTTGGGCCTCCTTTATCATTTTATTCCGATGTTTTATAAATCTATCCAACCACTTTCTTCTTCTTGTCATTACCCATGTCCCAAACACGAATTCAGAAACTGTCGGAGGAACACTCTGGCCGGAGATAATATCCTCAAGCACGGTCTTGTTCACTATCCTCGTTTTGAGGTGGCTGTGCCACTGAGTAAATATTCCTGTGTAAATAACTCTGGAATTGAAAACAGAGACAAACTCCGGCGCCCTGCTCCTGATCAAGGACAATTTTTTCCTTTGCACGAGTTGATTGTAATTGTGTTTAATATGCGACCCGCTGTAAGTTGGCAGTTTTTCTACAGCCTGAGGGGTGACAACACTCTCACTCCAAAAAATCGGGGTAATTGTATAATCCCTTATTTCCCCCAGGTCGGCATACTTCATGTAAAAAGAATCGGTAATACTATGAATCAAGTTCATAGCTTCATGCATCTTGATCGGCCCTCTGAGTATAATAGCCATAACGCCCCTCCTTTGTTTTTTGTTTCTAATTTTTAACGTCCGGATAACTTTTATAACATATTAAAAACAAAAAATCAAATACTGATTGCCAACCTGCTAATGCCAAGACCTTGAAAACAAGAAAATTAGGTTTAAATTTTGAGTACAAAAAATATTTTTGGTAATTAAACTATTTTAACCAATTAGACTATAGCAGAAATCTTTTATTGTTTTGACTAAACCTGTATTATCGTTGCTACTCTGATTCTCTTTCTTGTTTTTGAGTACAAAATTTGTCAGCAGAGCTCAATAACTTCTTCAACACCCCTCTTGGAATAGAGATTTCAACCTTCTCTGAGCTGATCGTCTCAATCAAAACCAGGAAAGTCAGCCCGAGTAAATATGATTATACCACCTTGATCTCCATAAAACCTGTCACAAAAACAGATAACTATTCAACAACAACAGAGCTTGCGCCCTCGACACCATCGACCCCCTCGACCCACTCTAGCTCTATCTCGAAACTTCTCTTTGTTCGCTCTTTCTCTTCCTCCTCAACTTTGATTTCTACTGTTAAATTTGAAGGAATTTGAAGTTCTACCTCCTCCTCCCCTCTTTTAAAAACAACTTTCCCTTCTTCGATCTTATCAGCGATCTTTCTTAACATAGAGGCTGCTTCTTTAATATTTTTTTTCTCTTCACTCTTAAACAATACTTTCTCCATAAAAATTATAATTAATGATTATTGTCTTTCCTAAAATAAATCGAATCCAGCCTATTTTAAACTGTAAATGTGTACAACCTATTCTTCCTTGTTGATCATCCTGTCAAAATCAGCATTGGATATTCCTAGCCCTAGATTCCTCATAATATTGAAAGCGTCATTGGGGCGACCTAAAAAATATCTTTTATTGTTCTCCGGATTTATATACCAAGCCTCTCCTTTTTGTTCTACCTGCAGAAGTATTTTTCCGGCTTGCAAAGCAGCAAAGTCCTTATCATAACTTAATCTACCAGGACCCAAGGGGTCATAGCCGTGAAGTAGTTCAGTATAATCATCATAACCGTCACCATCACTGTCAGTGCTGTTTACATCCAAGCCTAACGCCTCTTTGAAAGCATCCGGCAAGCCATCGCCACTACTGTCTTTTCCAGAAAGATAATCAAGGGATACAGGAATCTTGTCTAAATCGGAATTGGTAATGCCAATCCCCTTATCTCTCATAATGGAAAAGGCGTCATCAGGCCTACCAAGAAAGTGCATCTCCTCTTCCTCGGGATGAACATAATAAGCCTCCCCTGCTTTTTCCACCTGTAGTAGAATCTTGCCTCTAAAATTATTATACATCTCTTGATTCAATATATTGATACTTCTTTCAGGTTGATCATCATCTGTTTGATAACCGTTTTTATAAACCTCAACAATAGAATTATCATTAACACTCTTAACATCATCCCAACTTAAGACTAGTTCGTTGCCATTCTTAATTGTCCCTAGGTTAGCTTTTTTGATATTATCAAAAAATGTTAAATGCAACTCTGAATTAGCCGGAAAATAATAATTAACCTCGGAAGGCCAATCAATATTATGCATTTCTTCAAAAAGAAGAACTTCCAATAAGTTGTATTGGTAAAAATCCGGGAATTCTTCTACCAAACTATCACTCCTCTTCTCTCTTTTATTTTTTTCAACAATCATCTCTCCATCTGACTGACAGTCAATTTTGTATAACTCACTAGAATACCTAAAGTTACCATGACCCTCAGAGCACAAAACATCTCTTAATTCGTCCTGATTATATCCCCAGATCTGTTCAATTCTATCCAGGTATGGACTCAAAGACTGTCTCTCTACCTCTTGATAAAATAAATTATGTCCTGCGATATGATAACTAACAACAGACTTATCAGACTTGATTTCACCCTCGCTAATTCTCGCTTTTATATATGGGTTATTACCTTCACTGTTCAATTGCTTGATCTCATTGATATCAAAGCTGACCTTGTTACCTTCAACTACACCAATATCGGAACTGACAATTTCTCCTTCAAAAAACAAAGTAAAATCACTGCCCAGAATATCCTCGGGATGACTATAACCATCAAGAAAATCATCATCAAGAAAACCTTCTAAATCATGGTCTATTATAAGATCCTCTAAATAATACTTGTAAATGTTTCCATCAATTTCAAAATCAAAAGATCCCGGAGCAAAAACATAATATGATGCTAAGTCACCATTATCTAGCACTTCACAAGCAAAAAAAACATCTCTTAAATAATAATCAAAACTTGAATCCTCCTCAAAAGATTCATTGCAAAGATTCTCGGACATACTGATAGCTTCTTTTAAAATTTGATCTTCATGACTTAGATCGCTATCTTCATCAATAAGATTGAGCTCCCCGGACTCCACATCCCCTTTGATAAGATCATAAATGTAGAACCTTTGCTTAACAACAACTGAACCATCAGAAGAAATGCTTTCTTTAAAACCAAAAGAGCAAGCTGTCAAGAAGAGCATCGGGACCAGGAATAGAATTGATAGATAAATTTTTCTTGTCATGTTTTTTGATATTAATGATTAAAACTAAAAAATTATCTTAAATAGTTATTAAAAATTTTTAAATTTTGCACTTGATTCTTTAGAAGAGTCGCCTTTTAAGAATCAAATTAAGCCCTATTACTGCCCCTGGTCCTTTTTCCTCCAATTGTCTTCAATAAATTTTGTCCGGCCTTCCTGGGAAGATAAATCATAGCTACTGGGATCAGCTTCCGGGTTGTGTGCTTGCCTAACCCAGTCAACTAAAACATCTTCTGGCATCTCATGCGGATTGAAAGCGTTCGCTGTTAAATTCTCTTTCATATTTTTTATTAAATTAAATTTAAAAATATATTTAAAAAGCTCTATTTAATCCTTTATTAGAATTTTTTTAAACTCTCTTTTGTTAAATAATATCATTTTTTATAGGGAAAAGAAAGCGAATCCGAACTTATCCGGTTCGGTTGTTTAAAGATATTAATCCTGCCTAGAGTATATAAAGAGACTTAATAAATTAAGTTTGCAGCACTGACCGATGTTAAAGTATCTTTACAACAGTAGATACAAGCCTTTCAACTGGTTAAAAATCATTACTAACGATCATTGCAGAAACGACCAATATGGTAAGTGTTTTAAATTCAGAAAAATTTTTTCTTAACCGTAACAACATCAACCAAGGAAGTAAACTCATAATAAGCTTGGGGGGTAACAATTTTTTGGCAACTTCAAATAGTGCCTTTTCCTAACTTTACCTCTCTCTCCAATGTCCAGATGGTTATGTTTGTGACCAGAGACGGCAGGCCCCTCTCTGCAACAAAAAAAAGTAAATGCTAGCAAGCCATAGATCGCAAAACAACCAAGTTTGTTAATTGGTCCGATTTCTCAGGTATTTTGAAGTTTAAAAAATTAAATTAATCCGACGGATATACTCTTATATGATCAGTTTTGTTTTCTGAGCGCTCTATGATCACTCCTTCCTCCCTTATTTTTATATTATCTATTGTAAAATCTGTTCTTACTGCAAACAAGAAAAAACCGAGAATCATAAAAACAATAGGAAGAAGTAAGATAATAACAATTAGCCAGAACCACCATTTTTTATACACAGGAATCCGAGAGTAATTTTCACTACCATCTCTTTCTTTGTTCCCTTGTCTATCCTTTTCTCTGTCACTCGGTGTTACAAATATGGCGATAATATAAATTACAATAAAAGGAATAAAATTAGTAAGAGCGGCTGCCAAGAGACCAACAAGCCTTAAAACATTAGGGTCAATATCAAAATAATCACCCAGTCCTCCAAAGATCCCGGCTACCATTTTTTCGTTATCACTTCTATATAGCTTTCTTTTGTTCAATTTAGTCATCTTTTTTAAGTTCTTTTTTTAATTCCTTTATTTTATTTATTTCTCTAAATTATTAACTTTTGTTAATGCGGTTATAACAAAAACAAAGGTGATTGATGTAGGGCATGCTAGTGCTTCCGCATGTTTTACATCACCGTGTTTTTATTTTTTTCCATATCTTCTAAGAATTTCATAAAGGGCAAAAAGAGTGAAGCCGACACCAAGGCCAATAAATAGACCTGCGATAAAATTACCAAAAAGAAAACCAAATCCCATGCCCCCCAAAACCCCGGCGGGAATAAAAAGACCCCCTGGAGAGTCGTCTTCCTTGATCTCTTTTCTTATTTTTTCAACAATCTCTTCTTTTAACTCATTTTTTATTTTATCTTTGTCTTCCATAATTTTATTTTCTAAACTATTTAAAAATCACTGCTAACATTATAACACAAGGAAAAATAAATACTAGAAAATATGCCTGAACTTATTCAGGCAGTTCAGATAAATCCCGGGTCACCGAACAGGATATAAAATTTTATCTCACTCTGTTGAATAAATTCAGAACTGTTAATTGAAAGAAAAAAGAAATTGATTCCATCAAAAACTTATTATAAAAATAAAAAAGTCACGCCTATAAATTGATGTCGCCCTTTAGTTGCTCTTCAGATATCCCTCTAATAAATGATACTACCTCTACTAATAATCAATATAATCCCTCTATACGATAATCTTAGATAAAACATCAAGGTTCAATAAGAAACGATAATTTTTTAACACAAAAAATCCTCCTCGAAATTTCTAGCGGCCCTATATATAACGAGTTAGTTTTGAGAGGTTGTTTTCTTGGTTTTTTTATCTGTGCCTGGGAGCTATGCGCACCAAGGATACATCCCGACCTTCAACAGCAGCATAAATGGCTCCGTCATGCTGACCAATCGCTACATCACGCACTCGCCAGCTCTCTTCTTTTAGTAAGGGGTTTATTTCATCAAGCCCTTCTTCAGTTACCCTGAAATGAGCAAGATATTGCTTGGCAAGACCGCCCACAAAAAGATCCCCTTGCCATTCCGGAAATCCTTCTGCATTATAAAAAGCCATTCCGGCAGGAGGAAATCCTCCGGTATTGCACTCCCAATAATGGATCGGGTCTACAATATCATCTCTTTCCCAAGGTAAACCGCCAATTTGTTCGCCGGTAGCATATTCACAACCAGTATGAGTTTCCGGCCAGCCGTAGTTGCCGCCGGCTTCTATGATATTAATTTCATCACCATCGCGTTCTCCGTGTTCGCTTTGCCACAGATCTCCTGTTTCTGGGTGTGTCGCCATACCCTGGGCATTTCTATGTCCATATGAATATATTTCATCAAGCACATCTTCTTCGCCTACAAAAGGATTATCGTCAGGGATACCTCCATCACGTAATAGGCGTAAAGTGGCTCCAAGAGCATTGCTTGTGTCTTGCGATGCATGATCATCAAAGTTCTTATCACCCCTATCACCAATAGTTACAAACAAATAATCTCCGTCTATGACTACTCTCGATCCATAATGGCTCGTTCCGCCCTGAAAAGGAGTGGCAACATATAGCACTTCTACATCTTTCAGTGTCAAAAGTTCTATATCAAGAACTGCCCGCCCTAGGTGCGTAGCTGTACCCTCATTACCGCCCGCCGAATAGGTGAAGTATATCTCCTTGTCCTCACTAAACTCAGGGGAAACGGCAATATCAAGCAACCCTCCTTGACCTCTATTGTTTACTTCCGGAACTTCATTTATTTCCAAAACCTCCAAGGTTTCCGTATCAATAATAAACAGACGTCCCGAATTCTCCGTGGCTAGAAGTTGCGATGTGCCAGGTATAAAGTCTATTCCCCAAACCTGACCCAACCTTTCCGCAACTATCTCAAGTACAGGATAAACCTCCCCATTTTGTTGTCCGTTTATGGGCATTCCCACCCTACTCCGATCATCCTCTTGTGCCGTATACCACCAGTAGGAAAATCCGATAAACGCGACGAGCAGTATAATAAAAACAGTTTTAAAAATTCTTTTTGATTTCATTTTTGATCCTTTGTTATGTTAGAGTCTAGAATCTAACATATTTTAAAGATTATAAAAATCATTGTTAGATATACCCAATCCCAATCCTCTCATAATATTGAAAGCATCTGCTGGTCTTCCTAAATAATGTATTTTATTATCTTCCGGATTTACATAATATGCTTCACCATTAGCCTCTACTCTCAAAAGTATGTGACCTGCGAGCCTGCTTGGTGCATATTCACCAAATAAATTATAATCATCCTCTGAAATACCAACTCCCTGCTCCCTCATAACATTAAACGCATCATTTGGTCTTCCTAGATAATGCATGATTTTGGATTTTGGATTTATATAATATGCCTTTCCCATATCTTCGACTTTTATTATTATTTTCCCCTTAACCTTAGAAAATAAATTATCGTTTGATATTTTTATTTCTTTTTTTGGTTTGTTGCTAAATTTTAATTCATTTTCTCCGATATTATATTTTAAATACCAAAAATCATCTTCAAGTACCAATCTATTTTTATAGGCATAGCAACTCATGTGAGAGCATTGTTGACCGCCTGTATAGAAAAGCTCTGAAAATAGACCATGAATATCATCTTCGGCCTGTTCCTTTGTTAAGGGAAGTTTGTACGGCTTGTTTCCGTTTGACAAAATAAAATATTCTCCATTCTTTTCATAGGCGAATGCCCAATTATCATCATTCATTGTAAAATCATAAATTTTTTCATAATAAGGACCAAATGAATCTCCATTAATTACGACATATCTTCTAACATAGCTTCTGTAGTCTTCACTAAATATATAACCCCAATGATTTAAGGTTATTTTTATATTGGATATATATGAGCTTTCTATGTAGTGTTTTTCTCCATTGATATATAAATAACTTCTTTCTCCAGAAGGTGCAAGGCAATAAAAACCATAATTTCCATCGGTTATCTTAACATCCCTTATGCTTTGGCAAGGACCAATCTCGTTTTCTCCAATCATAGCATAGATACTCCCATCTTCATGAGGAAAAGTAAACCCAAAATTATTATCTGATATATGCAAATCATATCTATCTAAAGCATCATACCTAATATTATAAGGTCCATGATTTGTGCCATTTACCATAAAATGAATTTCATATGTGGCAAATGGTGGCTTGTCATCAGAAAAATCTTTATAATACTTAAAACCCCAACTATTTCCTGATTTTAAAACACCACTACTGTCCAATTTTTCATAAGGGCCATATGTAACATTATTAATTTCAACATAATACTTTCCATTCTCTTGATAAACTTCTTCATTTTTGCCCATGGCAGAATTCGCGTAATTCACGTTTAATAAAAGAAGGAAAGAAGCTGTAATAATCAAATATTTTTTCATATTAAATATAATAATAGTAATATTTTAATTATATCATTTTATAATAATACTATTAAATAATTAGAAGTTAATAAAAAATTAATACTGTTTTACTAAATCTGTATCATACCTTATATTATAACATAAATTTCAATATGTCGTGTTACGTACAAAATTTAGACAATTAAACTTTCCAGAAAATTTAGATAATTTATAAATTTTTCTTTTACTTTTCTTGATTAATATTGTTTGTTTTTAAAAGTTTGGGGGTGTTGCTTTTTATTCAAAAACCTGTCAATATTATTTGAAACTAAAGAGATTAAATTTAAAAAAAATTTGATTTCATTTGAACATTAACAAGGTTTATTTATTAACCAAAAACAAAGGGGGGGGGAAGAAAAATGAAAGAGATAGACAAAATTTACTGTCAAGCAGCTATAAGAGCAGTTCTAAGAGCCAATTTAAGTATGTGTGAGTCAACCATCTATGAGCTTCTTCAGCCTTCAGAAAGTGGCAAGAAAGATACACTGGGATTAGATATTATTCCGGAAATCATGATTGGCGACGAGGTAAGAGATTTTGATCCTAGAATTCTCTTTCTTACAGAAGAAACAGGAAAAAGGCAAAGTTTGCTTTCACATCATCAAAAAAGCTCCACTTCGATAGTTTTTGTCTGTGATCCCACTGACCGCTCTTCTTTCTTGAAAAAATTTTTAAGGAGTTTTGGTGAAAAAGAAGAAAAGCTAAAATTTAAAGAAGTTGTCTCTCGAAAAAAAACTATGGAAAAATGGAAAAGCCTTTGTGGTGGTGGGCCGGTTTCTATAGCCGGAGCAACCTCGGCTATTACAGGAATCAAAGAAGGTAAGCCTCTCTTCAGCGTAATTCTAAATTATATAACTCAAGATATGGTGGTCGCATCAGAGGCTGGAATAAAAATCTTTTCCATCAAAAATTGGCCACTAGAAGATTATAGAAGAATAACTTTTAATCAGATTGTTAATGAATCCAATGAAATTAATTTTTCCCAAGAAAGAAAATGGAATTATAGTGATTATCAAACCTACCTTACTTTTCTAGGTAAGAGTGGGTACAAAGAAAATTTTGAAAACTCCAAGATATTTTTACCAGAATTCATGTCTGAAGAAAAATTGATTTACAATCAACCAGGTGGGCCCTCTCGAATCCTCTACCTCTCCTCTTTGTATGACGAAACGAAAACTGGTTTTATACTGGCTAATGGGGAAAAAATAGTTGAATGGATTCACTGGTTACCCTTTCTGGCTGTAAAACAAAGCGGAAAATCAATATTGAAAATGTATGAAATATCTTATGACCGACCATACACCAAAGAGGGCATCTTAATGGCGGTTAGTCCCATTTATAGTATCTTTTCTCATAACGAACAGGGGGATAGCTTTTTAAAACTGAGCAAGTTAGAAGACTTCCCCAACCCCACAAGGTATAGAGCCACTTTACTCGTTACCTTTCCTGGAAATGATTGGGTTTCTCAAAGAATGCAAAGATCTCTTTTTCGAGAAATCAAATTCAAATTTTAAATTCAAAAAGTGAAAAATTAACCAAAAAGGCGTAGCCAGTCTACGCCTTATTTTTATTCTAAAAACCCGAAAAATATCTCGAGATTTTCCTTTCAGTCTACAATTTGGCTCCGGGAATTAAACCTCCTCAAGTTTTCACTATTATCCTACCAATTCTAATCTACAAATCAAAGAAACAAGACCTAAAAATAAAAGGTGGGCAACAAAGCCGCCCGACTGGTGACCACTGCTTCTGCTTCGCAACGGTTGAAGGCCCCACGAAAAGAGTTCGCCTGCAGCGTATAAAAAATTTGGAGAAGTATTTAAGCAAATTGAATGGATATCAGCCGGTGCACTACTGACTTGCCGCATTATAATGGAATTCTCTCAACTCCTGCAATATCTCCCGAACTTCCCGCTTGATACTCAGAAAGTTTTCGGGATAGTGTTTTCTATCGACCCCCATATAGGCTCTTACCGTATGCGGATCCTCATCGGTTGTGGGCCACATTGTGATCTCAACCGTCTTAGCAGGCTCTCGGAATCCTACCTCCAGTGGACTGACATCAGGAAGGCTCTGAGAGATAACAAAGAAGTCAGACTCTTCGATAACTTCATTTAGAGACTCGAAATCTTCGGTATCGAGTGCTCCCTGGCCGATCTTGTTTTCGCTTATGGTCGAATCGCCCGGCTCCCCGTAATAGATACGCTCATAAAGTGTGTAATCTTTGTTGTAATCGATTTCCAGTTTGTGGCCGTATAGGTCTCCATCGCTGTACGTATCCATGCCCCCACCAACACTGTAGCTAAAGAAGCCTTCTACTTCTACCGGATCGAGGGGTGGCGGTTCTCCAGGAGATTCCACAAGAGGCGACTCAACTGCTTCTTTTATATAATTCCAAGCAAAAATTCCTCCGCCAGCGATAATCACTAATACCGCTACTATTCCAATAAATTTCCAACTTGTTTTAACTTGTCTTAAAGATGGCATAATAGCAACACGAAATTGGCCCTCATAATCCAGGAACTTTTAGCTAAAGTTAAGATAGAATTGTGGGAGAAAGTTATAGGTAATCACTTTATTTAACTCAATTTATCACATTCTCTGTCTATTTTTTCCAAAGATGCCCCAAGGTATAAACATCCTCTTCACCACTTGAATCTTTTAATAAATAAACTATATGAGTCTTACCCGCGTTGTCTATTGCCAAATCAATGCCTTCAATGCTTTCCTCTAAATCTCCCTCCATTTTAGCAGTGTCTTTAACTATTTCCTCCCTCCACTTTTCTCCTTGACCCTGGATATAATTTATTCCCTCCCATCTATATCTCCCATAGCCAGAACTTCCATATCCGTAATAGCTATAGACAATATGAATCTGATCATTTTCGTCTATCACAGCAGAACCCCAGTCCCGAATTTCTTCAGCTTCGATTGGATTTATAATCCACTCCCCATTTTTCAAACTTGCTCCTATAGGAGTTTCGTAATAATAGTCATACTCATCTTTTATAGATTTTTTATAAACAATCTTTGGGTTTCCGTTACTGTCAAGCAAAATTTCACCTCCTTCAGGCCTAACAATGTTTTCTTCTACTTCTTTCAGATTCCATTCTTCTCTCTCCAAAAAACTATAAAAAAGGTTGCCGCTCCAGACACGTCCATTTTCTTTCCGTGTTGTTTGCATGACATGAGGATTTCCTTCGTTATCCAAATCCAAAGAAAGAGTAGTCCCTTTTCCGTAATTTGTTTCTTTTCTTTCCCATTCTCCACTTTCATTGGTCAGGTAATTAAAACCCCTTTTTCCAGAAATAACAATGGGGCCCCAATAAACTATATGAACAGAGTCATCCTTGTCCAAGGCAATGGAAGAATCCGCATCGCCCACAAGTGAGCCTGAAGAAACTGTTTTCATTTCCCATACACCATTATTTCTAAGAGCATAAACAATCTCTCCCACGTCGTCCTTTTCTTGCAAGAAAACAACACGAATTGTATCATCACTTCCTACGGCTATATCAGGGTGAGAATCCATATATCTTCCCATGAAGTCCTGCTCGATAATGACTTCCTTTTCATAACCTTCTCCGGTCTGATAAAGATAATTCACGTTATTATCCTCTATACCTTCATAAACCACATGTAATTTGTTATCTGAATCAATCGCTATATTAAAGTCCCCCGAAGAATAGAAACCATCTCTAATAATAGAAGATTCCCACCCTTCACTTACCTGCGCTTCTTCTGGTTCAGTTACCGCCACTTCCCGCTCTTCTTCCCAGTCTTCATCCCAGACATCTTTCACCACCACTTCTTCCTCACCATTTAGAGCAAGAAACAAAATAGTGCCGATAATAAGGAGAATTAAACTTCCAACCCCAATTAAAATTTTGTTATTTGGCATAAACTATTAGTTAATGTTTATAAAATAACCTTATATTAAGAATACCATATTTTTAAAAAACAAAAAACACAAGAAGTAATTCTTGGGATTTTTTATTTACTCTTCTTTGTTCGTTCTTATCCTTTGCTCCGTATTCTGAACGAAATCCGAACTTTTTTCAAAGAAAATCCTGAACGATAAATCAACCGACCACTGGCAAAATAGCCGGTAGTCGATTACTTTTTTTATACTTAAAAATGAGCCCTTAGCGCCCGCAGGGCGCGTGCCGAGGCGCTTTGCGCCGAGGCAACAAACGCCGAACATACAATTTGGCTCCCCGGATTACATTTTTCTCGAACTGTCTAATATATTTCGTAGTATCAA
>CAZWNU010000006.1:0-38402 GCA_964635515.1 uncultured Gammaproteobacteria bacterium | reverse complement strand
ATTTTCTTTTACACCTTGACAACTCTTGATTTTTATATTAACATTAAATTGTTCTTTTAAATCAAGTTTCAAATTTGGAGCAGTGGTTGATATAGAGACTTCCTCCTCTTTGCTGGCCACTGTTCCAACTCGACGCCTCTTTTCCTCCGAGAAAAGAGGCTTTTTTATTTGGCCGGATTTAGCCTTTACAAAGATTTCTTGGTTATTGACATTCTTTGTTTTTTGTATTATCTTTCCAAAAGATCTTTTAAAAGAGTTTTAAGTTTCGGTTTCGGAATGAAGGTCTTTGGTGGTAAACAGAATCAACCTGCGCAAGTCTGCCTGCGCAAGCGGAGACACTCCTGATCACCTAAGACTAGGTCCTTGTGCGGGGTTTTCGCGGGTCCTCGCATCTTTTAGGGCCGCATTCATTCCGATTACAGCCTCTTCTCTTCTTTAAGGGAAGGGGCTTTTTATTTAATGAAAATTGCCTTTTCAGCCTGAAAATGATATCCTGAATATATATTTATTCAATTGTTCATTGTTTATGAAAAGGAAGATTTGGATCATAGCGGACACCCATTTTAATCATTATGATCTGATTCCTGATTGTGGTCGGGCAAAGGATTTTGAAGATTTGATTTGGGAGGGCTTGGATAAAATACGGGATATTGATATTTTGATTCATTTGGGCGATATTTGCCTTGGCCAGGATCAAGAAGTTCACAACCGCCTTAAAGAGTATAAGTTTGGAAAAATATTGGTTCGAGGTAACCACGATAGTAAGTCCAATAATTGGTACTTAAATAATGGTTGGAGTTTTGTATGTGAACAATTCAAGGATACTTATTTCAGCAAAGAAATTTTATTCAGTCATAAGCCGATAGAGTGGAAGAATGATTATGATATAAATCTCCACGGCCATTTTCATAATATTGATGAAAAGTATCACGAGGAAGAATTGGTGGCTATAAAAAATCAGTACCAGGCCCTGTTCGCCCTGGAGCATTTTGATTATAGGCCGGTATTATTAGAAGAATTTTTAAGAAATAAAAATTTAATAAATTAATCCTTTAATATTTTTTCTATGAAGTTGAATTATTTTGTTATTCCTTCCGTGGTTATTGCGGTATCTATCCTGGGGAGCCTCTTTACTAGTCAGGGGCTTGGTACTTGGTACCAATCACTGGTTTTGCCTGATTGGACTCCGTCAGGTGAGATCATCGGCCTGGTTTGGTCTGTTATTTTTATTATGGTGGCGGTTTCGGCTTTGATTTTTTGGAACATGGTCCCAAAATCAACAACCTTCAGACTTATAGTCCTTGCTTTTATATTAAACGCCTTTTTAAATCTTTCCTGGAGCTATTTATTTTTTACTGAAAACCTTGTCTTTGCAGCTTTTATTACAGCTGTTTTATTGGGGCTTTCTACTCTCGTTTTAGTTTATTTGCTTTGGCCCATTTCCAGAACGGCTTCTTTATTACTCGTCCCGTACGCCCTCTGGGTATTTTTTGCCAGTTTTTTGAATTTTACTATTTGGCAACTTAACTTTATATAATTTTTAAATCAAATCCATGGATAAGAAAGATCTAAAACAGATCAATGATTATTTATGGGAAGTGCGGAGAGAATTGAATCCCAAGATGCGAGTTCCAGCCAGAATTTATGCCTCTGATTCTATTTTGAATGAGATTCTGCAAGATGATTCCTTGAATCAACTTATGAAAGGAGCGATGTTGCCAGGGATAGTCAGTCCGGCCATGGTCATGCCTGATTGCCACCAAGGCTATAGCGTGCCCATAGGATTTGTTGGGGCTACTCGGATTTCTGATGGGGTGATTTCTCCAGGTGCTTGCGGTTTTGATATTAACTGTGGCATGAGGCTTCTGGTTTCTTCTTGGAGTTATCAGGAGATTCGGGGTCATCTGAAAAAGTTAATTGAAGAGATATATAAGCAGATTCCTTCGGGCTTAGGAATGGGGAGAAGGGGCGAAAGGGGTTTCAAGATAAAGGAGATCGATGATATCTTAACTCTGGGATCGTCTTATTTGGTCAATTCCGGACTTGGCCAAAAAGATGATTTGGAAAAATGTGAAAACCAGGGCAGATTAGACTGGGCGGACCCGGGCACTGTTTCCAATCAGGCTAAAAAAAGAGCCAGGGATCAGGTAGGAACCTTGGGTTCAGGTAATCATTTTTTAGAAATCCAAAGGGTGGACGAGATTTTTGATGAAAACATAGCTTCCATTTTTGGTCTAAAAAAAGATCAAATAAGTTTAATGATTCACTGCGGGAGTAGGGGATTGGGTCATCAGGTTTGCTCTGATTATTTAAGGTCGCTAATCCCTGTTCAAAAGAAATACGGAATTGAAATGCTTGATCGAGAATTTGTTTGCGCTCCTTTTCAATCCAAAGAAGGGAAGAGATATTTTGCAGCTATGGCGGCAGCAGCTAATTATGCCTGGGCCAACAGGCAAATGATAACGTTCTTTCTCAGAAAGTCTTGGATAAAAGCCTTGGGCAAAAAAGACTCCTCCTTGGATGTTGTTTATGATGTAGCTCATAATATTATTAAAAGGGAGGAATATGAAGTAGAAGGGAAAATTCAAGACCTATTGGTTCATAGAAAAGGAGCGACAAGAGCCTTTCCTCCAAATCATCCGGAAATCCCTTCTTCTTATCAAGAAACAGGTCAACCGGTTTTGATTCCCGGATCTATGGGAACCGGATCCTATGTTTTAGCCGGAAGAAAAGAGGGGGTTCAATCTTTCTATTCCACTTCTCATGGTGCCGGGAGGGTTATGTCCCGTAATCATGCCAGGAAGAAATTCAGAGGAGAAGAAGAAATGTCAAAATTAAAGAACAAAGGAATTTTGCTCAGATCCAGCTCTGTTAAAGGCATAACCGAGGAAGCGCCGGAGGCCTATAAAAATATAGATGAGGTGGTAAATGTAGTAGACCGGGCCGGTTTGTCTAAAAAAATAGCCAGATTAAAACCTTTAGCGGTTATCAAAGGGGAATAATATAATTAAATTTAAAAATATGGGTAAAATCACTCCAAAATCCAGAAGTTCGAAGATTAAAATAGACCAAAAAAGGAGATTGAAGTTAAAAAAATTAAGAGAGAGCTATAAAAATACCTCTAAAAAGAAAGAAAAGGAGGAGGTGAAAGAAAAGATAGTGGCTATAGCCCCTTATTTAAAAACAGAGGAATATCTTAAATAAAGATGATCAGCTGGATTAATCTTTGAACAGTTTAGTTGATGCAGGGCCTTGCTAAAAACAAAACTTTTTGTTAATCTTAAAAATGAAATCTGCTTGAGGTTTTTGGCAAGCAGTTTTATTTGTTTTTGCGCCGTTAGCTCAGTTGGTAGAGCAACTGCCTTTTAAGCAGAAGGTCGGAGGTTCGAGACCTCCACGGCGCACAGTTTGGTATTGTTTTTGATTTATTAAAAGATGTCTAAGGAAATTGATCCTAAAATGCATACCGCTGAACACATTCTTAACGCTACTATGGTTGACTATTTTAACTGTGATCGATGTTTTAGCGCTCACATAGAGAAGAGAAAATCTAAATGCGATTATTATCTTGATCGGCCGATAAGAGAAGAAGAAATCAGATTCGTGGAAGAAAGGGTTAACGAAATTATAGATAGAAACTTAAAATTGGAGCAGGAAATGGTGGATAAGAAAAAGGCTGAAAAGGACTATGACTTGAAAAGAATCCCCGGAGAGGTTTCAGGTATGGTAAGGGTTGTTAAAGTGGGTGATTATGATGCTTGTCCTTGTGTGGGCCCCCATGTGGAGTGCTCCGGAGATATAGGTAGGTTTAAAATTACTTCTTATGATTGGAATAACGGAGTCTTGAGAATAAGGTTTAAGCTTGAAGAAAATTGAACAAGCCACCCTAGCTCAGCTGGTCAGAGCGACTGTCTTGTAAACAGTAGGTCGTGGGTTCGACTCCCACGGGTGGCTCATTATTTTAAGCTCTTGCTGAAACGCCAAGAGCTTATTTTTTAACTCACTTCGATTTATGCCTATCAAGTCTTTCAAAATTTATACCCTAGGTTGCAAGGTTAATCAATGCGATTCCAGGAACCTCAAAGGACATTTGCTTTGTTATAAGTTAGAAGAAAAGGACAAGGGGGCGGACCTGATAATCGTCAATACTTGCGCGGTTACCAAGACAGCCATAAAAAAAGACAAGAGAATGATAAAAAAGGCTAGACTGGAGAATCCCGGATCCAGCTTGGTAATTATGGGTTGTTGGCCCCAGGCCTATCAAGAGGATCTGGAATCGGTCAAGGCTGATCTGCTTTGGGGAAGTGGCCGGATAAGCGAGCTGGGCTTTAAGATAGCTTGTCAATTCGGTTTAAAGAAGAATGAAGTGAAAGAAAACCATTTAAACCCAGAGAACAGAACTCGCTATTTTATCAAGATCCAAGATGGGTGTGAACAATTTTGTTCTTATTGCATTATCCCTTACACCAGGGGTGCTTTAAAGAGTCGACCCTTCCCGGAAGTAGAAAGGGAATTTAGAGAAGCTGTTTCTAGTGGTTTTCAAGAAATAATCTTAACAGGAATTCACCTAGGTCTTTATGGTGTCGAGTCAGAGAAGAGTCTAAAATTAACAGGTTTATTAAAAAAATTGGTTAAGGCGGAAGGTTTGGGTAGAATAAGATTAAGCTCTATTGAAGTCACCGAAACTAGACCGGAATTGATAGACTTAATAAAAAGTAGTGAAAAGATATGCCCCCACCTTCATATACCTCTTCAGTCCGGTTCGGATAAAATTCTTAATTTAATGAATCGACCTTATTCTACCTCTTTTTTTAGAAAAAAAATTAAAGATATCCGCTCTCGGATTCCAGAGGTGGCCGTAAGCACTGATGTGATTGTGGGTTTCCCGGGTGAAACCGAAAGAGATTTCAAAAAAACTTTGGATTTTGTAAAAGAGATCGGTTTTTCAAGACTTCATATATTTCCTTTTTCTCCTCATCCCCAAACTCCCGCAGCTGATTTAAAGGGGGAAGTCAGTGATGAGGAGAAAAAAAATAGAACCTTAATTTTAAAAGATACGGGCAAGAAGTTGGAAAAAGATTTTAGGCAAAATTTTAAAGGAAAAGTCCTTCACCCACTAGTAGAGAAGATAAGCGGGGAAAGAGCCAGGGGAAAAACCGAATATTATTTCGACCTAGATTTCAGTTTAAAAAATTCTCGTGTTAAAGAGGAAAGAGGGGAAGAGTTTTTAGGCAAAATTTTCAGTATTAAGAATTGATTTTTTTTATTGATTTTTTGTGTTATAATAAAATTATCAATTTAAACAGATACATTAATGAAAAAGTTTTTCTGCTTAATTTCTTTATCTATTTTTTTGGTCTTTCCTTGTCATGCTTCCGCTGACTCCACAAGCTCTAGGCTATCAGGTAGAATTCTGCTCCAAGTTGAAGAAAAGGGAGAGGCCTGGTATGTTGATCCTGAGAATGAAAAAAGATATTTTTTGGGTCGTCCGAGTGACGCTTTTCAGGTAATGAGAGAGCGGGGTGTGGGAATATCAAATGAGAATCTATTAAAAATTCCTGTTTCTTTAAAGTATTTAAGTGGGGAAGATAGTGATGGAGACGGTTTGCCGGATAATTTTGAAAGAGCTATAGGCACCGATCCCTATAGCAAGGATACTAGTGGAAACGGATATTGCGACAGAACGGAGTTAGAAAATAATTATGATCCTTTGACCAAAACCGGAAGACTTCCGATAGACGAAGATTTTGCAAAAAGAAACAAGGGTAAAATATTCATTCAAGTGGAGGCTAGCGGAGAGGCCTGGTATGTTAATCCTGATGATGGAAAAAGATATTTTTTGGCTCGACCGGAAGACGCCTTTAAAATTATGAGGAAGCTGGGGCTGGGGGTGAAAAGCGAAGTGCTTGAAAATATTCCGATAGGTGGAGATTTTAGTCCTGAGACCACAGGGCCAGATGCAGACCCTCCAGATATTCAAGGGCAAGATGGTTATGACTTAACTCAAATGGAGAAGGATATCCATGATTTGATCAATCAAGAGAGGTTAAAACATGGTTTGGGGGAATTGGAGTGGAATTCAGAGTTAGCTGATGTCGCCAGAAGGCACTCCGAAGACTTAGCTGATCAGAACTCGGAGTTGACTGGTGAGGAGAATGCTTGCGACTTGCCTTTTATCCATCATGAGGGTACTAATTTCGGTCTCTACAACCATGATAGGCTCAACGATCAAGGGATATATTATTTCTCCCAGTCAGCGGAGAATTTGGCCTTACTTTCAGGTGTAGTTCTTTCTCTCAGAACTACTGATTCGGAGGAGAGAAGAGTTTTTGAAAATTGTTATGAACAGGGAAGTGTTTTGAATGATAAATTTAGAGAAGACATTGGAAATATTCAGTCAGAAGAAGAGAAAAGAGAAAGAATAGCCGAGGAGGTGGAAGAAAGAAAGAGGATACTGGAAGATATGGAAGAAATGACTGTTACTAAAAGGGTTATTAAAGAAGAGATGGAGCTGAATCGGGATATGGTTGAGGGGTGGATGAACAGTCCTCCTCATCGAAAAAACATTCTAAACGATAATTTTGATCAGGCTGGAGTAGGAGTAGCCCATGTGAACGGATATGTGATCGCTACTCAATCTTTTATTAAAAAAATAGAATGTGGTTACAAAGAAGGACCTTGCTGTGAAAAAGAGGGTTATCACCCTTATTGCTACCAGAATCTTGATTGCGAGCAGGGTTTCTGTGTATCCAATTCATGTTGCGGTGTATGACAAAAAACGAACAAGAAAAAAACAATCAGAAAGAACCTGACAGGCACAGAACGGAAAGGGCTTCCTTTTGGGGAATTGTCGGTGGGGGTTTAATCGGTATTGTGGGTTTCGGAGTCTCCGGGTTAAGTATTTTTATATTCTCTCCCTTTGTCCTCGGCTTAGTCGGTTTTATTGGGGGTTTTGTGGTTGATAAAATAGTGGAGATTAGAAAAAATAGAAAAATATTTAAAATTAATAATTAAATTGTTTATGAGATTAAAAAATAAAGTGGCCGTAGTTACTGGCGCTGCTTCAGGTATTGGCCAAGAAATCGCTCAGGAATTTCTTCGAGAGGGAGCTAGCGTTCTTTTGTCAGACATTAAAGGCAAGAGAACTGGCATTATCCCCGAAGAATTTAGGGACAATTCGGATTTTGTCAAATCCGATGTTTCCAAATCGGGTCAGGTAAAAAAATTGGTTAACAAAGCCTTGTCTAAATGGGGTCGTTTGGATATTATGGTCAACAATGCGGGAATAGGTTCTTCAGGGGGTGTTTTGGATGAAAAAGATGGTAATTGGTCCAAGGTTTTGGGGGTTAATTTGGATGGTGTTTTCTTTGGGACCAGAGAGGCGGCCCGTGTGATGAAGGAGAAGAAGATAAAAGGGTCTATTATAAATATGAGTTCCATTTTAGGTAGCGTGGGTTTGCCCGGAGCGGTAGCTTACTGTTCGGCCAAGGGTGGAGTGGAGCAATTGACCAGAGCCAGCTCCCTGGACCTAGCTTCTTATAAAATCAGGGTAAACGCAGTTGCCCCTGGATTTATAGAAACGGAAATGACTAAAGATGTTTTAAAAGACAAAAGCTTTGGTAAAATGGTCAAGTCCAACACTCCTTTGGCTCATGTCGGAGATGTTAAGGATATTGCCAAGGCAGTTGTTTATTTGGCCTCGGATGAGTCCGGATATGTTACCGGAGAAACTCTTCATGTTGACGGAGGCTGGACCGCTAGGTAGTTTTTGTCAGATACCTTTTTATTTTCATAATAAAAAAGCCTTTCAAGAGGGTTTTTTGTTTTCGTTCGGGTTAATTTTTTGCAAACGAACCCAGGGTTTTTACTGTAAAAAATAAAAAAATTTTGGAAATTTATTTATTTGATAATATTAAACAAAAAATTTTATTGGTACCGCCACGGGGAATTGAACCCCGGTCTCCAGGATGAGAACCTGGTATCCTAACCACTAGACGATGGCGGCTTTTTTAAAAAAATATAACCCCCAGTAGAGGGATATGCTTATAATATCAAGGATTTGAATCATATTCAAGAGGTGTTGGCAGCAGCTCTTGGTAGCCTCTCAAAAAATCTTTTGCACCCATCGCCCCTTTTCCTTCGATCTGTATTGTTTTGATTGCCAACTTGTCCTCTCCGCATTGAACCAAGAGCTCTCCCTCTTCGCTCAAAAATAAGGACCCGACTCTTTGCTTTGCTTTTTTTGAGCAGATAGGTTCTGCCTCTAATATTTTAAATAATTTTTTTTTCTTTCTTCCGAGTTTGATATAGGAAAAGGTTCCGGGCCAAGGATTTAAGGCCCTTATTTTTCTATCAATAAGCAGGGCGGGTAAATTCCAGTCTATAAGTCCGTCCTGTTTTTTTAAGTTTCCTATGTAGCTGGCTTGAGATTCATCCTGGGGCTCGGGTTTTATTTCACCCTGTAAGTATTCTGAGATTGTATCTGTTAATATTTCGGATCCGATTTTGGCCAATTTTTTCTTTAATGACGTTGAGTTTTCTCTTTCTGATAATTTTACTTCTCTTTGTTTGAGTATATCTCCGGTATCAAGACCGGCATCCATTTTCATGATGGTGACCCCGGTTTTTTCATCTCCGTTCAAGATTGGGGCAGAGATAACGCCAGAGCCTCGGTACAGAGGGAGCAGGGAGGCATGAACATTAAGACATCCGAATTTGGGGATATCTAAGATCTCTTGAGGAATTATCTGTCCGTAGGATATAACTACCATTAGATCAACTTCTTCTCCTTGTAGTTTTTCCTCAATGTCTTTGATTTTTAGTGGTTGCCATAATTTCAATCCCTTTTTTAGAACTTCTTTTTTTATCGGCGAGGAGCTTAACTCCTGTTTCCTCCCCGTTTTTTTGTCTGGTTGTGTAATCACCGCCTTGATCTCTAAACTATCATCTTGATACAGTTTTTCCAAAGATTCTAAGCCAAAATCGGAAGTTCCGGCAAATACAATTTTATATTTTTGTTTCAGAGGTGTCATGACAAATTTTTATTTTTATGATTTAATAGATTCAGAGATAATGTTTTAATAATTTTTTATGGATGGATTTATTTCCTTGGTGTTTGCTTACATCAATACTCTGGACTATAAATTTGTGTTTTTATTAATGACTCTGGAGAGCTCCTTTGTTCCTTTTCCTTCAGAGGTTATAGTCCCGCCGGCGGCCTATCTAGCCCAACAAGGGGAGTTATGTGTTTATGGAGTAATTCTGGCCGGCATCCTAGGCAGTTTGGCAGGAGCTTTGATCAATTATTTTTTAGCTCTTTATTTGGGCCGAATCGTTATTTATCGATTAGCCGCTACCAAGGCGGCCAAATTTTTTCTTATAAATCCGGAGAAAATTGAGAGATCGGAAAAATTCTTTTTGCGATATGGTAGTATCTCCACCTTTATAGGTCGTCTGATTCCGGTGATCAGGCAGTTAATTTCTTTACCCGCCGGTTTTTCTAGGATGAACTTGAAGAACTTTTGTTTTTTTACGTCCTTGGGGTCGGGTATCTGGGTTGTAATATTAGCTATTTTTGGTTATTTCTTTGGAGCTAACCAGGATTTTTTTGAACTTCATTTCAAAGAAATTTCTCTTTTAGCTATATTGGTAGCTTTGCTTGGTTTGACCTTTTTTGTTCTTTACAGAAGGATCAAGAAGAAGCGGATTCATCCTTAGCTTTTCTTTTATTGCTAGCTTTATCAACAAATAGTATGCCGTCCAGGTGGTCAATCTCATGTTGTATAACCCTAGATATTAAACCCTTAGCCCTAGCTTTTATCTTTTTTCCTTCTTTGTCTCGGTAGAGGTAGTTTATTTTCTTATTTCTCAAGACTTGACCATAGCAATCGGGAACAGACAGACAACCCTCCTCATCCAATTCTTTGGCCCAGGACCTTTTAGTTATCTTGGGATTGATCAGATGTAGGAATTTTTCCCCCTCTTTCATCACTACGATTCTTATATTTTCACCTATTTGAGGGGCGGCCAGGCCCAGGCCATTGTTTTCTTCTATAGCCAATTCCATTTCTTGTAGAAGTTTTTGGATGTCTTCATCTTTTATCCTAGACAACTCCAGCTCTTCCGAGACTTTTCTTAATCTAGGATCTGAATCGGTAATTATTTTTAATTTTTTTGTCATATATTTAGAAATTGTTTATACTATATAATTGAAAAACTATAACAGAATTTATGAAAAAAGACAATGGTTTTGAAAATATAAAAGATATTTTTGAAAAAAAAACGGAGAGCAAAAAAGCTCCGACTTATAGGTGGCAAGAGCTGGCTTTGAATATAATAAAAGAACTGAATATTCCTAATAACAAAAGATCATCTGTTTTTAAAATTTGCAAAGAGAACCCCAGGGCCTTTGTAGAGCAGAGTTTGAACGACACCAAGGAGCTTTGCGAGTCAGGGGATAGGTGGCGATATTTTTTTAAGCTGGTCAACCAAAAGAAAGACCCTAAAAATTAATTTTCATTACCATATAGCCGACACCAAAGGGGTGCTCATAAGATAATAGCTTTGACTTATATTCCATTTTATCCAGGATGCCCCCAAGGACCACTATTGATTTTATTCCTTCGGTTGCTGTTTCCTTGAGTGATTCAGGATTCATTTTGGCCAGCTCTGAGAAATTTTTGTTTTGAAGTTGTTTTATTATTTTCTGATCTGATTGAGCGGCTTTGGAGCTATAGCCGGCAGGGGATCTCTTACTCAGCTTGTGAGAAAGATCGGCCGATATTATAACAGCTATTCTTTTTTGGCTTTTCAGGACAGCTTCTCTGATCTTGCCTCCCCAGTCCCAATGTTTTTCCAGGCTGGCGGAAGAACAGTAAAGAGGGATTATTTTTAGGTTTTTTATCTCTTCTGTCAATAGATAGGCGGGCACTCCTATTCCGTGATTTAAGTTTGGTTTATCTATTATCCTTATATCTTCTTCCCCGGATTCCGACTCTTTTTGAATTTGGTGAGCCAAGACTATATCCCCGGACACTTCTTTTTTGGTGGAAAAATCACCAAACTCTTCAAAGTTTATTTGAAATTGCGGGGAAAGGTTGATATTGAAGATTTCATCTTCAAAGCCGCTATGAGAAGAAATTATGATCAAGCTTTCTATCTCTTCGGTTTTGAGTTCTTCTTTGATTTTTTGATAAGATTTTTCCGTATCAGCCAAGAGCTCTAAGTTTTTTTTACCTATGTTCGGAATAAGTAATGGGGAGTGAGGGGTTATAGCAGAAAATATTAAAGGCATAATTATTTACTTATTACTTCTCCTTTTTCATAAAGATTGATTACGGCCTGGGGAACGTTGATTATATTTTCCCATCTATAGCCCAGTTTTTCAAATATTTCTCCAGAGGTAAAAGCGCGTCTTTTTTCTCCTGAGATCAGGTGTACAGCAGGGGAGTCGGAGCTTTTTAATAACTCTCCACTTTCAAACTTGATTGGCTCAGACCTTTCGTAATCCTCCAAGACTTGAGGTGATACTGAAATAACCCTTTCTCCTTCAAACATGGTCTCCAGAAATATAGGGTGAATCAAGGGTCTTTTCTCTCCGGAATAGACCCAATATATACCACCGTTTTCTTGATTTTGGAGCAAAGCACCTGTTGGGTAGGCGGAGTCTTTGGTTATTTCTTCACCTAATTCATAGGATCGGACAGTCTGCCAATTAGCATTTATTACTTCCTCAGGGTTAAAGCCTATATTGGTAAAGACATCATATGAGGAGAAAGGTCTTTTTTTGTTATCCACCAATAGGTACAAGTCTCCGGCTGGGGATCTGATTATTGAATAATTGGATAATTTTATAGGGACGCCTGTTTCGTAACTTAAAAGATCCTCCTGCTTGACTTTGATTATTTTATTGGTATCAAATCTGGACTTTAAAGCGGACATGGAGTGAAAGGGTCTTTTTTTACCATCTTCAATCAACCACACCCCAGGCTCTCCTTCCACCTGTAACAGGGATCTATCTGGATATTTTTGTTCTCTTTCCTCTTCTCCAAAGTATTTTTTCCAGAAAAAGTAGAAATTATAATTTCCATAATATACGTGCGGAGTGTAGTTGTATAAAGCAGCAGTGGCTTTGTTGGCCGGTGTGACCACACTTACATCCTTGCTGGAATAATTATTTTTAAATTCATAGGTTTCTCCTTTTTTATAGTTGTAGTATTCGGGGTTGTTCATATAGGCTCTAAACTGCAGGGCGGCGCTGTTTACTTGCCTGCCAAATCCTTCGAAGTAATAATTGCGGTTACCACTATCGGGAACGGCATAGCCGGTAGCCCAGTCCAACCTCCTTTGAGAGGGGTTTTGGCTGCTGATCAGGCTTTGTTCTTTTTGCAAAAGAACTAGAATAACCTTGGGGTTTATGGTGGTGATCGGTTGACATTTTTTCTCTCCTTCGGGTCGCTCAGAGTCCTTCTCCATTTCTTCTTGAGAGCAGTTAAAATTTCTGTTGGTGGCGTTGTAGATTATCTCAGCTGCGCTTCTGATTTCTCCATAAGTGTCTTCGACATGATAACTGGCCAGGAAGCTGCCTTGCTCTTCCAGGAAATTTTGGATATCTTGAGTGCTCATCGTGCTGTGATCAAGCATTTGAGCATCACTTATTATATTGTTGGGATCAAACTCTTCTTCTTTTTCCGACCCTTTTATATCTTCAAGCTCATCTGCCAACTCCTCGGCTTGGACTGGGGTAAACAGAAAAAGAAAAAAAATGAAGAAAAAAATAGAACAAGGGATAGAAAACAATTCGATTCTTCCATTTCTTTTTTTTGCCATATGTCTGGTGATTGGCACAAATTATCGTATTATAATGATAACTGTGGTTATTATTTATTAATTTAAGTTTAATTATAATACAGTTTGTTTAAAAAAACAATAAAAGTCATTTTTAGATTTTCCTTTTTGTGTTATAATAAAAAACAGGTTTGGAATAATAAATTAATTCATTTGAGACTTATGAACATAGCTATTAACGGCTTCGGCCGAATTGGACGAATAGTTTTCAAGGCGATTTTAGACAAGAAAATCAAAGTTAATTTAGTAGCCATCAATGATTTATCCGATTTAAAGACCTTGGCTCATTTGTTGAAATATGATTCTGTTTACGGCAAGTACGATAAAAGAGTTAGCCACACCAAGGACTCTTTAGTTGTGGATGGCAAGAAGTTTCAAGTATTATCTGAAAAAGACCCTAAAAAACTTCCCTGGAAAAACATGAAGGTGGACTTGGTTTTAGAATGCACCGGACTTTTTAGGACCAAAGAAGAGCTTTCCGGGCATTTAAAGGCAGGTGCCAAAAAAGTGGTTATCAGCGCTCCGGCTAAGTCTGAAGAGATAAAAACAGTTGTTCTGGGGGTTAATGAGGAAGAAATCCACAAGGATGACAAGATTATTTCTATGGCTTCTTGCACCACTAATTGTTTAGCTCCGGTAAGCGCCACGCTCAAAGATAGTGTTGGAATTGAAAAGGCCATAATGTCCACCGTGCATTCTTACACTTCCACTCAAAATATAATTGACGGACCCCATAAAGACCTGAGAAGAGCCAGAACGGCGGCAGTGAATATCATACCGACCAGTACCGGAGCGGCCAAGGCCACTACCAAGGCTATCCCTTCTTTGGTTGACAAATTCGATGGCATGGCTTTGAGGGTGCCCACTCCGGTGGGATCTTTGTGTGATATTGTTTTTATAACTAAGAAAAACACCACCTCGGAAGAGGTGAACAATGTTTTGGAAAAAGCTTCCAGAAAGAAAAAATTGAAAGGAATCTTAACCACCACCAAGGACCCCATAGTTCTATCAGATATCGTGGGTGATCCTTCCAGTTGCATAGTAGACCTCTCTTTGACCAAAGTGGTTGACGGAAATTTACTTAAAGTAATTGCTTGGTATGATAACGAGTGGGGTTATGGGAACAGATTGGCTGATATTGTCCAATACTTCCTAAAAAAGAAACTAATTTCTTAGTCGCTATATTTTTTCCAAAGTTTGATCTTTACTGTTTTTTTAAATGTTTTTGTATGTTTAAGTTATCTAAAGGATTATTTTTTTTGTTTGTATCTTTTTTTGTTTTAAATCCAAATATTTCATCTGCCGATTCGCTATTTTCAGAGGCGGGTCATATGAGCTCGAGCCCTCAGGATATAAGTGGTATGGCTGCCAATATAATTTATTTCATGCTGTTCTTTTTAGGACTCTTGGTCTTAGGGTTTTTTGTTTATGGGCTGTATCTGTGTTTAAAAAGTAGGAGTGATTCATATAAATTTAAAAAGGCAAAGAGTTTTGTAAGATTTTCCGTAGTAGGGATTTTTTTGCTTTTTGCTTCTTTCTTTTTTGTCAATTTTCTTTTATTTCAGTCCTTGGAACCACAGATCTACAGATCTGCCACTCGATTTTTAGAGATAAATTCAGTGACAAACACGGAGGAGTCCGGGTTTGATGGTCAAATTGAAATCCAAGGAGAGGCACCCCCGTTTAGTTTGGTTAATTTATATATCCATCCTGAGTCTAAAGAAGCTGTGGTTGATGCGGGTCGATCCGGTGACTGGAGCTACATCTTGGATGAAAAACTTAAAGAGGAGAGGTATGAGGTTTATGCTGTCATAGTTAATCAAGAAGGGGAAGTGATGTCCAGGGCAACACCTTTTGTCTTTCATGTCGATGAGTCCGGGGCTGTAAAAAAAGATGACAAGGTCGGAAGAATTTCCCATGTTAACTTTGGCCAAAGCCCCGGTGATATCCTTCGGCAATATGTTTTCTTGTCAGGGCTGTTCATTGCTTTGGCCCTGCCTGTGGTAGTAGCTTTATTCTTTTATTTAATTAAAAACAAGGACAGGGGAAAGAAAGATATTAATTAAGGTTTATGAAAAAATTCAGATTAAGATTTCTTAAAAATTTTCAACTAATCTTTGCAATTGCTCTGATTTTATTTATTCCTTCTTCCTTGATTTTGTATAATTTTTTCACAATCAGGAACGTTGACAACAATATGAGCTTTCTCTTTCAAGAGAAGGCCGTTCTGGCTGTTGATATAACCAAGGAGGCCTTGATCGACCATTGGCCGGATCAAGAATCGATACAGGAAAAGTTAGAGCGCATAGCTGAAAACGATTCCCGAATCAAGGCCCTAGATGTCTTGATACCTTTGGAAGATCAGAGCGGTTTTGAAATATACGGTAGCTTGTCTGAAAATGCTAGAGGACAGGTTGTGGATTATGCTTTAAACAATATTGCCTGGAGAGATGGCTCCATTGTTTTTACCACTGACTCCGAACAGCATCTTTCTACCGAAAGGGCGGCCCTGGATGATTCCGGAGTTCCTCTTCGACGTCAGGTGGTTATGGAAACCTTTGAAGATAGAACAGGGGAGAGGCTGGGGATTGTGAGTATGGAATTATCTTTGGAGGAGGTGAGTAGTTTGAACGATAGCCTTGTTCTGAGTTCTTGGGTTATATCCATAGTTTTAATTTTGGCTTTACTGTTTTTGATCACCACCAATTTTAGTCTTTACGGCTATGTTTTAAGATTCCAGAAATTACAGGAAGTTGACGAAATGAAGGATGAATTCATTTCGATCGCCTCTCATGAGCTTCGGGCACCTATAACCGCGATAAGAGGATTTAATTCCATGATTCTGGATAGTATTAACTCGAAAAAGAAGATAACCAAAAAAGAGAAGCAACTCAAATCCTTTGCCGAGTCCATAGATGCTTCCTCTGAAAAATTAGGTGTCTTGGTAGAGGATATGTTAAATGTTTCTCGAATTGAGCAGGGAAGGATGGATTTTGATTTAAAAAAGATCAAACCTTTAAAAACAGTAAAGGAAGTTATTCAACAATTTTCTCTTCAAGCTGAAGAAAAAAACCTTTATTTGGATATGGACAAACCTGATAAAGAGATCAAAAACAAAGCGATCTATGTGGATCCAGATAAATTTAAACAGGTTTTGGTCAATCTTCTGAGCAACGCTATAAAATACACTCCCAAAGGAGGAGTTAGGGTCAAACTTCAGTTAAGTAAAAAGAAAGACAAGTTGGAGGTCAAGGTTAAGGACACCGGCATTGGCATGGATGCCAAGGAAAGAGAGAGTCTTTTCCAGAAGTTTTATCGAGTGCAAACGGATAAAAACAGAAATATCGTAGGAACCGGGCTCGGGCTTTGGCTGACCAAGCAAATGACTGAAAATATGGGAGGCGAAATATTTGTTGACAGCATAAAGGAAGTGGGCTCCGAGTTTACACTGTCTTTCCCTGTGGTTAAAGATAAAAATAAGAAAAAATAATTTATGAATATAATAAGAAAAATAGAGAAAAGTGGATTGATCGGTAGGGGAGGAGCTTGTTTCCCTGTTCATCTGAAATGGAGATCGGTCAAAGAGGCGCCCGCTTCAGAGAAGTATATAGTTTGTAACGCCGCCGAGGGGGAGCCTGATGTTAAGAAGGATGAATATATTCTGGAAGAGCATCCGGAAAGGGTAATAGAGGGGATGAGATTGGCTCGAAGGTTTTTGGAATTTCAAGAGCCCGGGGTACAAGTAAAGTCCTTTATTTATATAAATTATTACTATTTTAGAAGATTCAAAGAGGACTTGGATGAATTTATTATGGAAAATGACAACATTAATTTTATTATAAAACCTGATGAAAGTGGCTATATAGGAGGGGAGGAGTCAACAATATTAAATATTATAGAAGGGAAGAAAGCCGAGCCGTCTTTAAAGCCCCCCTTCCCCACCACCAAGGGCCTTTGGGGCGGCCCCACTCTTGTTAACAATGTAGAAACTTTTTATGAGATTAGTTTGGTTAATAGAGAGGAATATGACAAAAAAAGATTTTATACCCTGGGAGGGAAACTTAGGCACAAAGGTGTGTATCATATGCCCTGTCAATGGACTATGGAAAAAATATTAAGAGAGAGCAATAATTACCCCGGATTTTCCTTTTTTGTTCAAGTGGGGGGAGGTGCCTCAGGCCAGATTTGGCGTCATGATCAATTAAAAAGAAAGGCCGGAGGAGCGGGCTCTATCACTGTTTATAGCATGAAAGGTCATTCTCCCGAAGACATGATAAAGAATTGGATCATTTTTTACATCAATGAATCTTGCGGCCAATGTACGCCTTGTCGAGAGGGAGTTTATAGGATAATAAGGACGATCAGTCAAAAAAAGATAAATTGGCATCTGCTAAAAGATTTGATGGACAATTTGAGAGAGGCATCTTTTTGCGGTCTGGGTTGTTCCGTGCCCGTCCCTATATCTTCTTATATAAAAAATGTTTTGCTACGCGACTCTGAAGGAGAGATCAATATCTCCGAACAAGAAAAAGTCAGAATTAAAGAATGTTTCAATAAATAGTTTTCATTTTATGACGAAGTCAGAAAAAATAAAAATTAAAATAGACGGTAAAGAATTTTCCTGCCGGGAAGGGGAGACGATTTTGCAAGTGGCTCTTAGAAATAATATTTATATCCCCTCTTTGTGCTATCATCCGGATTTTCCTGTTAAGGCCAATTGTCGAGTTTGCGTAGTGGAATTAAAAGGGGTTCAAGATTTGGTAACAGCTTGCTCCACTAAGGTTGATCACGGTCAAGAAGTTTTAACCAATTCCAATAAGGTAAAAAAGACCAGAAATCTAAATATTGAATTAATATTTTCTGAACATGTTCAAAAGTGCGCCACCTGCGTCTGGAGCGTCAATTGTCCCTTATTGAAAATGGCCAGAGATTATGATATTAAAGTCACCCGATTTGAAGATAGAAAGGGAAGTAGAAAAGTGTATAAATTCGCTAATGCGGTGGAGGTTGATGGAACTCAATGTATAGACTGTCGAAATTGCCTGGATGCCTGTTCTTTAATGCAAAAAATTAATTATCTGGACCTTGAGGGAAAGGGTTACCATCAAGAGGTTATTCCTGTTCGAGATATTAGCATTGATTGTATCTATTGTGGTCAATGCGCTCTTCATTGTCCTGTTAGCGCCGCTCAGGAGCAAAGTGAATGGAGAAAGGTGGAAAAAGTTATACACAATCCTAAAAAAACAGTTATAGCTCAATTTGCGCCCTCTATTAGGGTCAGTGTGGGTGAAGAGTTCGGTTTGCCTCAAGGTAAAATTTTTACTGAACAGGTTGTATCCGGCTTGAGAGCCTTGGGCTTTGATCATGTATTTGATGTTAACTTTGCTGCTGATATCACTACCATGGTTGAAGCCGAAGAATTGTTGGAAAGAGTGGAGGAGGGTGGTAGGATGCCCTTAATGACTTCTTGTTGCCCCGCTTGGGTGAAATATTTGGAATTTTATCATCCTGATCTAATTCCTCACTTAACCTCTTCCCGGTCTCCTCACATTCATTTAGGAGGAGTGATTAAAACTTATTGGGCTGAAAAGATGAAGATAAACCCCGGAAATATTGAGGTTGTTTCCATAATGCCTTGTACTGCTAAAAAATTTGAAGCTAAAAGAAAAGAGATGAAGGTGAAAGATGGGTACCCGGTGGATCATGTTTTGACCACCAGGGAGTTTGCCTGGATGATGAAGAAGAATGGTATAAACTTTGGAAATTTGAAAAACTCTCAAACAGATAACCCTCTAGGAGAGTACAGTGGCGCAGCAGCCATTTACGGCGGAAGCGGAGGGGTTATGGAGTCGGCTCTCAGAACAGCCCGAGCTTTAATCTTAAAAGGTAAGGGTAGGAAAAAGGTAGAAGGAGATAAAATAGATTTTAAGGAGGTTAGGGGGTTCGAGGGTCTAAAGGAAGCCGAGTTTAAGATAGGGAAGATTAAATTGAGGGTGTTAGTAGTTAACGGAATCGGCAATGTAGAAAAAGCTTTGGAGAACTTGGATAAGTATGATTATATAGAGGTAATGACTTGTCCGGGTGGTTGTATCGGTGGTGGTGGACAGCCTATTCCCACAAATCGAAAAATAAGAGAGAAGAGAGTTCAAGCCCTTTATAGTATAGATAAAAACAAAAAATTAAGAGAGGCTCACAAGAACGAGGGAGTAAAAGAGGTCTTGGAGTGGCTTAAAGACAGGAGGTTGGCTTACGGGGTTCTACACACCAAATACAAAAGGAGAAATAAATAAAATTAAATATGATCAAAATGATAAAAGAACAAGCGTTAAAAAGATTGGATCTTTCTAGGGCGGTTGGATTGACCTCCTTGTGTTGTCTGGCCGTATTTTTGCCATTTGCAATACATATTCAATGGATAACCGGCCCAGTGATCAACGCCATATTTATATTAACTTTGTTGCTGTTCGGTATCAAGAAAGCTGTAGTGATAGCTTTGGTCCCGAGCTTGGTGGCTTTATCCGGGGGACTTTTACCACCCGTTCTGGCGCCAGTGGTTCCTTTTATAATGCTAGCCAATATAATTTTCATTTTTACTATTGATTTTTTCTACAACCGGATCGAAAATCCTCAATTGGCTTATTGGAGCGGTGCTTTTCTGGCTTCGGGTTTAAAATTTTTATTTCTCTATTCCAGTGTTATCTGGATACAAGGATTGTTGATACAAGAGGGATTGGCCTCTCAAGTGGCCCAAATGATGAGTTGGCCTCAATTTTTCACTGCCATCATCGGAAGTTTTATTGCCTGGAGTGTTTTAAAGGCCCTTAATAAAATTTAAGGCCTGAATTCAAAGATATAGATTTTCCCTTGGTTTATCTTTTCCCAGTCTTTTGCTTCTGTTTTCGCTTTTTCTTTTATTCTGTCAAACCCCCACCAATATTCGTTTATTACGAAATAAGCTAAGTCAACATTTGTTAGATCCATGGCCCTGTTCATGGTTTTTTGATTTGGTTCCTCATAGGCCATATCTAGATAATATTGATATAGTTTACCCCCTGTGGGGATGGGGTAGAAATAAATGTCGTTTTTGAAATACCTGGAAAACCCGAATTCCTTCAGGGCAGCCGCACTCACCTGTTGGTTGGCCAAAACTACATAATCCTGGCCTCCAGATTTTTCTTCTATTCGGTTTACTGCCTTGATATCGCTTTGGCTGAGTGAATAGAAGCGGGAGTTGTAATAGGGATCAAAGCGGGGGTAGCTTAAGTAGATTGAGGCTGTTATAGCTGCTAAAATCAGCAAGCTTAAAGCGAACTTAACAAACCATTTTTGCTTAGATGATCGGATTATCAGATAGTTGAAAGTGATTATTACAAAGGGGAGTAGAAAGATCACTGCTAAAGTTAAAAATCTTTTAGAATATTCATTTCTTTCATAATCGATCAGGAAGTTGAAATCTATTAACAGGATACTTAAGATGTAGGACAAAAGCAGAGCCGCGCCGATTCCTTTGTATAAAAATAAAGTAGGAGGAAATGTTTTTTTTCCATAGCTGATTACAATTCCGGCTAATACTAAGCCAGCTACCAACCAGAACCAATTAAAACCGTATAAGTAGACAAAGTTTAAAACAATTCCATGATCCGAGGGAATCTTGAGAGAAAAAAAAGAAAACAAATCCTCTGCTTGGAAATTGATTATATTTTTAAATTTGGCTCCGGCTCCGTAGATAAGGGCGAGGGGGATAGAAAAAAAAGTAACCAGATAAACCATTAAGTATGCATACTTCTTGGATAGAAAGACAACCTTTTCTCTGGGCCAGAGATGAATCGCCAGAGCAAAGCTGAAGAGCAGGGCCGGAATTCCGGCGACAGGATGGGTCAGCAGGGCGGCCAGTGAAAAGAGTAGGATTAAAAACCAGCTCTTATAGTTTTGGCATCTAAGGGCTAGACTCAGAGCGATGATCACAAAGATGTAGGCGAGGTTTTGCGGGACTGTGATTATAAAAATTGATAAAGGCAATGTCAGCAAGAAAAAAATGGTTAATAAAGTATTTTTTTCACCCAGATATTTTTTCAGACTTTGCCTTAGAGCCCAGGGGATAAAGAAAGCCGCTAAGACAGGAACTAAAAATTTATTTAAGATAGTTATGGGGATAAAGGTGATTTTATTGAGAACGATGATTAGGGAATATTGGCCGATATAATACCAAGTTTTGGGCTCTATTAAACCTTCTTCTTTGATTGTTTTTAGGGCGACTTCATGAATAAAAGGGTCAAAGCCATAGGCAATTTTGTAAATTATGGTACAAACACCAATGGCCAGAAAAAAATGGAGGTGGAGTAAATATTTGGAATAATAATTTTTTTTAACTATTAAGATCAGGCAGAGGGCGCTGGCCGCAAATATAATAAAAAAGAATAGCTCTGGGATTTTTTGCCAGGGAGAAACTATACTCTCCGAGGTCCGTGCTTGAACAAGAATATATATTCCCGTGATCCAGGTAAGAATATAGATTGTTGGCAAAAACTTCTTTTTGTTTTGATCAAACTCTGGAGATTTATCATCTTCGAGAAAGTTTTCCTTGAGAAATGTATACTTTAGTATTATAATAAGAATTACAATCGATAGGATTAGACTAAGAACTATTCCAAAACCATCCAAGGAGTGGATGTGGTATACAATGGAAGCATTAATAGAAATTAAGGTCAGGAATATCAAGAGACTCCAAATTATTTTTATCCAAGATGCTTTCATAAGGCAATAAACTGTTTTAATTTTAATTCTATTTTATCAGATTTTATGTTTGATACCAATTATCAAAAATGCGACAAGTTTTTTCCCCATGATCGCTTTATGGAAATTACTGTTTTAAAGTTGATACCCGATTTTGTAGTTCCCAATCATTTCACTCTTATTCGCTTTATTTTGACTCCTTTGGTCGGATATCTAATGTTCTACCAACATTACACTATAGCCCTGTTAGCTTTTCTGTTAGTGGCTTTTACCGATACCATAGATGGCTCCTTGGCTAGAACACGGGGACAAATAACAGAATGGGGAAAAATATATGACCCTCTGGCTGACAAAATTTTAATCAGTTGCGCCGTGTTTGTCTTGGTTCTCCGTCATATAGGGATCTGGACGGCCGGCTTGATCATCGGTCTTGAGATAGCTATTATAAGTGTCGCTTGGGTCAGAAAAAGACGGGGAGCTGTAATTCAGGCTAATGTATGGGGAAAGATCAAGATGCTTCTCCAGGTTTTAGGAGTGGTTATCCTGCTTTTAGCTTTGGTTTTTAGCATCTCCCAGTTTTTACCCTTTGCCTCAGGTGCTCTTTATTTGGCCATAGCTTTTGCTGTGGTGAGTTTATTAAGTTACGGAATATAATTTACCCTCTAATTTTTTATAGACCCGAAAACCATCCGAAGCCGGATGTTTTTTTATTAAAAAAATTTGCTAAATCCGTATATTTTTGATAATATAGGCAAACTATTTTTGCATTTTATGAAACTAAAACAATTTTTTAAAAATAATTGGCATTTTTTAGTGGTAGTGATCTTGGCCCTTTGTTTTTTTGGCGGCACCGCTTTTTATAATTCAGAAGTTCGTTCTTCTGACTTTATGAAATGGGGCTCTCCTGACGAAAGCGCTAATTATGTTTTTACTAAGAGATATGCTCAAACCGGAGAACTCAAGATATTTAAAGAGTATAATCTTTACACCGACGACATTATCCGCCCTAGAAGCACCAGAAGTGACCACGGAGAGGTTAAGCCGGTAAGTTTTTTAGGCCTACCTTTTTTCTATGGAAACATTTCAAAGATTTTCGGTTATAATGCAATTCCTTACATAACCCCATTCTTGGGAGCTTTGGGTATAATCTTTTTTTATCTTCTTGTAAGAGAGATTTTCGGAAGAAGGAACGCTTTGATCTCTTCTTTTCTCTTGGCTTCTTTCCCGGTCTATATTTACTATACTTCCCGCAGCATGTTTCACAATGTTCCCTTTATGGTTTTTTTGATCATAGGGCTTTATTTTTTAGTTAGGATGACATCTCCGGAGAAAAGACCTGGGAAAAAATTTTTTGATCTTTCCTTGGGGCAATTAAAATACAGATACGTGAATTGGATAAACGCCGCTTTGGGCGGGGGAGCTATTGGTCTGGCTCTGGCTTTCCGAACTTCAGAGGCTCTTTGGTTGTTGCCGGCTTTGTTTGTTCTTTGGTTATTTAACATCAAAAAGGTGGGATTTAGTAAGTTGGTTATCGCTATTGGTTTTTGTTTTTTAGCAATACTCCCGGTTGTTTGTTGGAACCAGATTCTCTTTGGCTCACCTACCAGTGGTGGTTATCCGGAAATGAATCAGTCTATTCATAGTCTCAGTAGCTCTGGAGGAGAATTTTTTTCGAGCACCATTAGGGGCCAGCTAAGCTCGGCAAAAGAGATAATCAATCGAATAATAGATACTGTTTTCTATTTCGGTTATGATCCGGATAAATCCTGGGAGACTTTTCAAAATTATTTTATAAAAATGTTTCCTGCTTTATTTTTTTCCGCTTGCTTGGGTCTGATCATTTTCTTGCAAAACTGGCACAAAAGAAGAAAGAGATTCTGGGCCTTTTTGCTTGCCTATTCATTGGCCTCGATTTTTCTGGTTCTTTACTATGGCAGCTGGGTTTTTCATGACAACCCGGATCCCAAAAGTGTGACCATAGGTAATTCTTATACCAGATATTGGCTACCCATATATTTGGGAGCCATGCCTTTGGCCAGTTTTTTTATAATAAGATTCAGTCGAGGAATTTTTCCGATTTTTAAAAAAGAAATCAGGCTTTACAAAAAACAGGAGCCTAAAAACATTCAAGACTACCTTGATCTTTACAAGAAGGAGAGGTGGTTTAAAACAAGGACCAAATTAATAATTAACGGCATTAGAGTGGTTATAGTATCTTTTTTTATCTATCTTTCTTTGATCTTCGTTCTTTATGGCTCTGAGGAAGGCTTGATCTACACAGCCCAGAAAAACGAAGCCGAAAGAACTATTTTTAATAAGGTTTTAGACAGAACCGAGCAAAATTCAGTCATAATAACTCAGTATCATGATAAAACTTTTTACCCTGAGAGAATGGTAATTTATGGTCTTTTTGACGACCGAAATATGATAGAGAGGTATTCTCAGGTTGCCAAATACCTACCTCTTTATTATTTTAATTTTTCCCTAGGAGATCCGGCTCTGAACTATTTAAACTCTAGTCCTTTAAAGGAATTCGGGCTCGAAATCAAAGAAGTAGAAAAAATTTCTCCGGACTTTACTCTTTATAGACTCAAGTTAAGGTAAATAAAGATATTGTTTTCTTTTTTTAAGTTAGTTATACTGAAAGATATGATGAAGCTATATTTACGAAACACTTTAAGTGGGAAAAAAGAAGAGTTCAAACCTTTGAAAGAAGGTGAGGTTTCTTTTTACCATTGCGGCCCCACGGTTTACTGGGTTCAGCATATCGGTAATTTAAGGGGGGCCACCTGCGGGGATGTGGTAGTGAGGAGTTTTAGATATTTTGGATATAAGTTGACCCACGTCAGAAACTATACTGATGTTGGACACTTGACTTCTGATGAGGATGAAGGAGAGGATAAAATGGAAAAGGGCGCTAAAAGAGAAGGTCTTACCCCAGATGAGGTAGCCAGAAAATACATTTCTTTATTTGAACAAGACACGGCTGATCTTAATTTGAGTGAACCTGATTACAAGCCTCGGGTTACTGACAATATTGAGGATATGATAGACATGGTCCAGATTTTACTGGACAAAGGTTACGCCTATATTACTGATCTGGCTGTTTATTTTGACGTGTCCAAGTTCAAAGATTATGGAAAATTGTCGGGTCAAAATTTGGAAGAAAAAATGACTGGAGCCGGAACCGGAGAGGTTGCTGATTCTCAAAAAAGAAATCCCATGGATTTTGCCCTTTGGATATTTAGGGCTGGAGAACACCAGAAGGCCCTTCAATACTGGCCGTCTCCTTTTAAGTCAGGTTTAGTAAGCCAAGGGGAGGGATTTCCTGGTTGGCATTTGGAGTGCTCGGTTTTAATAAAAAAATTCCTAGGAAAGACTATAGATATCCACATGGGAGGAATTGAACATATTCCCATCCATCATACCAATGAGATTGCTCAAAGCGAATCTGCCAATGAAGCTAAATTCGCTAATTATTGGCTCCATAATGAACATTTGTCAGATGGGGGAGAAAAGATAGCCAAATCAAGTGGGTCCACTTTGAGTGTGGGTTTTATTAAAGAAAAGAATTACAACCCTCTTGCTTTAAGGTATTTTTTTCTGCAGGCCCATTATAGATCCAAGCAAAGCTTTACTTGGGAGGCCTTAGAGGCGGCCCAGAAGGGATTAAACCATTTATATAATCAAGTTAGAGAGTTAGCGGTTCAAGTTAAAGAAAAAGGCGAGACAGATCAGGAGTTTCAAGAGAAGTTTAAAAAGAATCTAGCTGACGATTTTAATACCCCCAGAGCCTTGTCGGTGGCCCAGGAGCTTTTGAAATCCGATCTGGACAAAAAAGACAAACTAGCGACAATACTGGATTTTGACAGGGTCTTAGGACTTAAACTAGAGGAAGAGGTTCTAAAAACAGAGATTCCCCAAAATATTAAAGCTTTAGTGAAAAAAAGGGACAAGGCCAGACAGGAGAAAGATTTCCAGGAGTCAGACAGGTTGAGAGAGGAGTTGGAAAAGATTGGTTATGTGGTTGAGGATACCCCTTGGGGGACCCGGGTTTTTAAATCTTGAAATATCTGCTACACTGATTATAGAAATATTATATAGATAAAAGTTTAGGAGGGACAAAGCGTTCTTTAATCACCCTTCTTTTTTTTAACCCCAAGCCTAGGTATTTTAAGGAGGTGCGATGGCCCAAAACAATGGCGACCACAAGAGAAACCATCTTTTAAGGAGGTTGACCATGAAGAGAAACCGAAGGACGGCAAGACCCGAAGAGGAAAAAAAGAAATTAAACCGGCAAACCGTACCTAAGGGCTAAGGGAGGAGGTGATCAGGACTAGTGGCCCTTTTGGCTTACCTGTTTTTTAAAACAGGTAAATCTAAGCCAGAACTACAGGTCCGTATCTGAGGCTCGAATCCTGTGAGAATCGAGCCTCTTATTTTTTTATTGTTTTATTCTTGCTAAAGTTAAGAGTATATGGAAAATTTTTGGCAAAAAATTGATAGGCCCGTTCTAGCTCTGGCTCCCATGGCCGGTGTAACCGACGGAGCTTTTCGCGAGATCTGCGCTGGTTTCGGGGCGGATGTTGTTTATAGTGAAATGGCCAATGTCAAGGCTTTGTCTTATAGTCCGGAGAAAACTTTAACTATGCTTAAGGACGCAAGAAGATCAGCGCCTTTGGTGGTGCAGCTCTTTGGTAGTGACCCGGAATTTTTCTATAAGGCTGTAAAGATAGTGGAAAAAGAAATAGGGCCGGATGGTATAGATATTAATTTTGGTTGCCCGGCTCCCAAGATACTAAAGACCAAGGCTGGAGCTGACCTATTTCAAGATCTAGACCTATCCTATGAAGTTATAAGGACTTGTTTAGAGGCGACCAAATTACCTGTTTCAATCAAAACCAGGATCAAGGTGGGGAAGGTCACTGTCTTTGATTTCTGGGAGAAGGTAAAGAATTTGGACATAAAGGCTATAATGATTCATGGAAGAAGTTTTTCCCAGGGATTTTCCGGTCAGATTGATATTGAGAGTATAAAAAAATTTAAAAAAATAGCTGGCGTGCCCGTTCTAGCCAACGGCGGTATCTATGATCATCAGGAGGCGGAAAGGGTGTTGCAAGAAACAGGAGTTGCCGGTCTGGGCCTTGCTAGGGGTGTTATGGGCAGGCCTTGGTTATTTGAAGAAATAAAAAATTCAAAAAACATTAGCAAAAAAAATAAACAAATTTTTTGTACAATCTTGAGGCAGGCACAATTGAGCCAAGAACTTAAGGGAGATAAAGGTATCCTGGAAATGAGGAAGCATCTTTGCTGGTATATTAAAAATTTAAAGGGAGCTAGGAGTATGCGAAAAAAATTGGTCAAAGTAGAAAATATTAAAGATATCAAAGAAATTTTAAATGTCTAGCTTTTATTTGTCTCTATAATCCTTTCTTGAAAATTTTTGTTTTTTTTATTTATATTTTTTTGTAACTATATTTTTTTATGGTATAATAATAACTATAAAAGATTAAATATATGGAGGATAAAAAAGAAAAAGAAAAAGCCCCAGAAGAAAAAGCCCCAGAAGAAAAAGCCCCAGAAGAAAAAAGACCGGAAGACCTTTTTTCTATAGAGAGAAAGGAAGGGGGAGAAAAGGGTCTGGAAGTTGACCAGGAGAGGGGTCTGGAGAGAAGGCCGGAAGAGGAGGGTCGAAACATCGAAAGCCATCCAGAAGAAGAGGGGGTGGAAGAGTTTCTCGAGGAAAAGGCGCCGGAAGAGGATAAAGAAGATCAACCGCCATCTCACGACAGAGGGTTTCAAATAGAAAAAATTTTGGAAAAAGATCTCCAAGATTCTTTTTTTAGTCTTGATCCTCTAAAACAAGAAGAATTCAAAAGAAAGGGAGAAGAAACAGCCCGAAAAATAGATGTTTTATTGAACAGAACGCGGGTTAAGACTGAAAAAATAATTAGTTTAATTAGAAAATGGCTTTCTCTGTTGCCTGGGGTAAATAAATTTTTTTTAGAAAAAGAGGCCAAGAAAAAAGCAGAGGAGATAATAAAATTAAAGGAAGACTAGTTTATGAATTATTCAGGGGGCGTGGACAATATCGGAGCCGGAGAGGGGCAGGCAATGCTTCTCAATATTAATATAAACTATTGGTTTATTTTTTTTGTCCTTTTATTGGGGTTTTTTGTTTTATTGGCGATTTCTATAAGATTATGGAGAAACGTAATCTTAAAAAACAGATTCAGACACCAGGATATTTTTTTAGTTCGTCTTCCCAAGGAAAAAAGTGAAGAAGAAAAAAGAGAATTTAACTCTGAAGAAATTCATGAGGAAATAGCTAAGGCTGAAACTGTTTTTTCAGCTATTGCCGGTTTAAGAGCGCAAAGAGGTTTTAAAACTTGGTTCACCGGGAGAAATGACAATTTTTCTTTTGAGATAGTAGCTAACAACAAAAAAATATCCTTTTATGTGTCCACACCCGAACATTTGAGTCGATACCTTGAACAACAGATTCATGCTTATTATCCCGAGGCTTCTGTGGAGAAGGTTGAAGACTACAATATTTTTCACGCTCAAGGAGTAGTCCTGGCCGGCATCGCCAAGCCCAAGAGGAGTTTTGTTTTTCCTATAAAAACATATAGACAAATAGAATCAGCCGACCCCATGAACTCTTTAGTTAATGCAATGTCCAAGTTAAATGAAAACGAAAGCATGGCTTTGCAGTTAACAGTCAGGAGCGCTAAACCCGGCTGGCACCTAAAAGTAAGCAAGCTAGCAAAGGAGGTTAGGGACGGTAAGGATGTTAAAGAAGCTTTAGGGGGAAATACTTTGAGTAAGATTTTTTCGGGGATAGAGTCTTTGTTTAAACAAAAAGACACCCCCCAAGAGCAAACTCCCAGACAATTATCTCCAATGGAGGAAGAGATGTTGAAGAATATTGAACAAAAAAACTCCAAAGGAGGGCTCAATACCAACCTTAGAATTATTGTTAATGCAAAAAACAAGGGTCAAGCTCAGGTATATTTGGACAATATGTCTAACGCTCTAGGGGAGTATAGTCATTATGAATATGGTAATAGCTTCAAGACCAAGCTTTCCACTAAAATGCAAGGAGAGAAAATTAGAGACTTTATATACCGCCGCTTTTCGGAAAAGCACAGTTTCTTACTCAACACTGAAGAAGCGGCCAGTATTTTTCATTTTCCCTTAAGACACACCGAAACCCCGAATATCTCGTGGTTGACAGCCAAACATGCCCCGGCCCCTTCGAATATACCTGATGAGGGTATAGTTCTGGGAGAAAATGTTTATCGTGGCACGCAGAGAGAGGTAAGATATAAAAGAGAGGATCGTCGTCGTCATACCTACATCATGGGTAAATCAGGTGTCGGTAAATCATGTTTGATAGCTAATATGGCCGTGCAGGATATTAAAAACGGAGAAGGAGTGGGGGTTTTGGATCCTCATGGTGACTTAATAGATGATATTTTGAAAAGGATACCTCCGGAAAGAGCAGAAGATGTAATTCTTTTTTCTCCCGGAGACACGGAAAGGCCTTTGGGATTAAATCTAATCGAATATGATGAAAGGTATCCGGAACAAAAAACCTTTGTTATCAATGAAATTATCAAGATTTTTGATAAACTCTATGATCTGAAATCCACCGGTGGTCCCATGTTTGAACAATACATGAGAAATGCTCTACTGTTGATAATGAGCCACCCTAGCTCCGGGTCCACATTGCTAGAGGTCCCTCGGGTCTTAGCTGACCCTGATTTTCGAGCTATGAAGTTAGATAAATGCAATGATCAGACAGTGGTGGATTTTTGGAGAAAACAAGCGGAGAAAGCCGGAGGGGAGGCTGCCCTGGCCAACATTGTTCCTTATATCACCTCTAAATTGACCCAGTTCGTCTCCAATGATCTAATGAGGCCTATAATCGGACAACAAGAAAGTTCTTTTAATATCCGAGATGTTATGGATAATCAAAAGATAATTTTAATCAATTTGTCCAAGGGTCGGGTCGGGGAGATGAACGCCTTTCTTTTGGGCTTGATCCTGGTTGGTAAGGTTCTAATGTCAGCTTTGTCCAGAACTGATATGCCTGAGAAGGAAAGAAAGGACTTTTATCTTTACATAGATGAGTTTCAAAATTTTACTACCGATTCTGTTAATACTGTTTTGTCTGAAGCCAGAAAGTATGGCCTAAACTTGATAATGGCTCATCAATATTTGGGCCAGTTGGTAAAAAACAACGACACCTCCATAAAAGATGCTGTTTTTGGAAATGCCGGAACTTGGATATCTTTCAAAATGGGAATGGAGGACGCCGAGCAATTGGAAAGGGAGTATTCTCCTGTCTTTAGTCAGTACGATTTGATAAACATAGAGAAATATACAGCGTATGTGAAGTTATTAGTTGATAATACCGCCTCCAGGCCTTTTTCTATGCACACTTTTCCCCTAGATGATCCCCAAAGGCAGAGCGTGGGTGAAAAGATCAAGTCCTTGAGCAGACTTAAATATGGAAGGGATAGAAATATAGTAGAGTCTGAAATAGGCCGAAGAATTAAGGATATAATGTAGTTTTTTATTCGCATCTTCGGTTGATTCAATATTCCAGATCCCAGTTCTTTTTTGACTAAAAACTCTATTATTTTCCTTAAATTGCCACATTTTGTGGTTTTTTATTTGTCTTAATAAGACCTGTTTTTTCTCTTTGTTTTTAACATTTATCTTGGCTTGCTAAAAGTAAGGTTTTTTTATATAGTGGGACTATCAGGGATCTTGAAAATAATTAATTCAACGTTTAAATAAATAAAAATTACTATGGAAAACAAAAATCAAAACAAAAATCAAAACAGTGACGATGGTTTTTTTCTCTTTCGTTATAATCCGGAGGAGGAAGAAAAACCCTCTCATGAAGGAGAAATTGATGACCTGGATAAAAGAGAGAATGATCTATACAGAAAAGAGAGGTCCTTGCAGAAAAAAGATGATGAACAACAAGAGGTGAAAATCGAAGTGGACGGAGATTTGGGAGAGGGTGATCCTAGGGAGGGAGAGTCGAAGGATTTTTCCGAGTTCGAGAAGTCAGAACCAGAGAGAGAAGTTTCTCCTTGTCTTAAAGAGGGTCCTTCCAGCCAGGAAAAAACAGACGCTTTTTCTTTTTCCAAAAGCAAGGCCATTTTAGTAAAGAAATTGCTTAAAAATATTCAAGAGAATAATGAGCAGCTTCTTCAGATTTTTAAAGATATAGGAGAGGAAGAATCAGAAATTGATTTTTCCAGGACCCCTTCGGAGAGTTACGAAGGAGAGGGGGATGTTCTGGAGGGTGTTTTTGATGGTGAGAACATGATAGGTCCTGATGGGAAAAGATACTCAGTCCCAACCAACTATGCTTCCAAGTCGAAATTGGTTGAAGGTGATATTTTGAAGTTGACGGTCAGTCCCAAGGGTGATTTTAGATACAAACAAATCCAGCCCATTTCTAGAGCCAGGATTGTGGGTGAATTAAGATTGGGAAGTGATAATAGTCATTACGTTGTTAAGGAAAACAAACATTGGTTGGTCTTAAATGCGGCTGTTAGTTATTTCAAGGGAGTTCCCGGAGATGAGGTGGTTCTCTTAATTCCGGCTGAAGGAGATAGCAGGTTCGGGGCAATAGAGAATATAATTAAAAAATAATTGGTTATGGCAACTTTGTATAGAAAATACAGGCCCCAAAACTTTAAAGAAACCCTGGGGCAAAACCCTATAAAAATAACTTTGGAAAATCAAGTTCAAAGCGATAATTTTGCCCATTCTTATTTATTCTGCGGGCCCAGGGCTGTTGGAAAAACTACCCTAGCCAGGGTTTTTGCTAAGGCTATAAACTGTCTAAATAGAAGTCAGGGCGAGGCTGATCCTTGCAACAAGTGCGACTCTTGTCTAGAAATAAATAAGGGAAGTAGTTTAGATATTGTAGAAATAGATGCGGCCAGCCACACAGGAGTGGATAATGTTAGGGAGAATATTATTGCCGCTTCTCGTGTTGGATCTTCAAGAAGCAAATTCAAGGTGTTTATTATAGACGAGGTCCACATGTTATCCGTATCTGCTTTTAACGCTCTATTAAAAGTGTTAGAAGAACCCCCGGCCAATGTAGTCTTTGTACTTTGCACCACTGAGGTTCATAAAATGCCGACAACTATAATCTCTAGATGTCAAAGATTCGATTTTAGGCTTATCAGTGTTAAGGATATTGTCGGTAAGTTGGAATATATAGTTAATCAAGAAGGAATAGAGGTGGACAGGGAGGTTCTAGAATCGGTAGCCAGGCAATCAGGTGGTCATATGCGAGACGCTGAGAGTTTACTGGGCCAGGTGGTGGCAATCTCCGGAAAAAAAATCACCCAAAAAGAGGCTGACTTGGTCATACCCAGGAGTGATATTCAGGAAATACTGAATTTAATCGATCTTTTGATTAAAAAAGATGCTAGCTCCGGAATTGCTTTGGTAAATAACTTAGTGAACAACGGAGTGGATCTTAAATCTTTTATAGACGACCTTATCGAAGTCTTAAGGAAAATGATGATCAACAAGATCAGTCCCGGGTTATCTGAAAAGATAGGTCTAGAATTGGGAGAGAGCTTAGATGCAAAACTCGATCAGATCAGTCAAGAGACAAACCTGAATCAATTAGTTAAAATTTTAGAGAAATTTATAATAGTGAGAAATTCTTTGAAAACCAGCTTTATAATTCAACTACCGGTGGAATTGGCTCTGGTTGACCTGTGCAGTGAAGAGGCGGGCGGCGGGACCGGTTCCAGGGTGAAAGAGAGTAGGAGTAATAAAGAAGATGATCTTGGTGGGAACAGGCAAGTTCCCCAGAAAGAAGATGTTGAAAACAAAAAAGGAAAGGATGTAGATCTAGATCGACAAGAAATATCTTCTAGGTGGAACGAGGTCTTGGCTGGCCTTAAAAAACACAATCATTCCTTGTCTTTTATTTTAAAGGTTTGTCAAGTTAAAGAGGTGAAGGATGGAATTGTTAGTCTAAGTTTCAAGCATAAATTTCACAAAGATAGGTTGAGCGAGGCCAAGATCAAGGATTTGGTAGAAAAGACCTTGACAGAGATCTTTGGCTGTTCTTTGAGTATAAATCCTTTAGTGGAAGAGGAGATAGACACTGGGGAAGATGATACAGGGGGCGGGGAGGCGCAGAAAAAGGAAGGCGATGAAAGTGTGAATTCGGATGATAATTGTATTGATGATATTTTAAAGACTTTTGGAGGTAAGGTGATAAAATAGTTATGAATAAAGATAAGAAGCTTAAAATCGGGTTGGCTTTGGGGGCCGGAGGAGCCAGGGGGTTAGCCCATATCGGGGTGCTTAAAGTTTTGGAAAAAGAAGGCCTTATTCCCGACTATGTAGCTGGTTCCAGCATGGGCTCTTTAATAGGGGCTTATTATTGTCTGGGTTTTGACTTAGAAGAGCTGGAAAAAGAGGTAAAAACCTTTTCTAGGGCCAGGGCGGTTAGCAGGTTAATGGACTTAAACAATCCCAGAAAATCATTAATTAAGGGTAAAAAGGTAGAGAGATACATAGACAATTTATTAAAAGGATCTACTTTCAAGGATCTGGAAAGACCTTTTAGGGTGGTAGCTACTGATTTGGGATCAGGAGAGGAAGTTATCCTGGAAAAAGGAAGTCTCACTAAGTCTTTAATGGCCAGCATTAGTGTCCCGGGAATCTTTCCGCCTGTCAGGAGGTATAACAAAAACTTGGTCGATGGGGGAGTGGCCAATTTTACCCCGGTGGATGTTGTTGCAGATATGGGAGCAGACTTTATTATCGGAGTGGATTTGATTATCAGGAGAAGGCACCAACCGAGGTCTCCTGGTATGTTCTCCTCTCTGATTCAGTCTTACGAAATCATAAGAAAAAAGGGGTCTAAAGTGAAGGTTAAAGACGGGACAAAAGATACGGTCTTAATAAAACCTGAAATAAAGGGTGCTATTGATAGTTTTCGGTTCAGTGATATAAACAGATTTATCATGGAAGGAGAGAGGGCCGCCAAGAGGAATCTTCCTGTGATGAGAAGAAAATTGCGGGAATTAGAGGGAAGATAATAAAAATTTAGTTTTTGCCAGTGAATTTAAAAATAATAAGGTGGACATGAAAAAGAAAGCAACCATTTTTACCGGATTGGTCAATGTGGATAAAAACTTAGTCGGCACAGCGGTTATTTACAAGAAAATAGCCGATATATTTTTAAAAGAGGGTTATGAGGTTGTTATGGTGATTCCCGAGGAGACCGACCTCAATTTTCCGGGTGTTAATTTTGAATTGTACGAGGAGGAGAAAAACAAGAAAATGATTAATTCCTCTTCTGTGGTTGTCTTCGGAGCTTACCCCCCGACCAGGCCGCTTATTTACGCCTATCAGGAAAATAAAGTTATTATGACCTATTTATGGAGCATTGCCCCCATAGGTTCTTTAGAGTTCAAAGATTTTAAGAAGAAAAAAGATCAAGTTGACCTCCACAGATTCATAACAGCTTCCTACAACCTCTCTCTTCTTTTTTCAGATAAAATCTTTTGCCGGGATAGCTCGATAAGAAACCTTGTTTTAGGATCACTGATAAGTTTGGGTAGGTTAAATTTGGAAAACTACCTAGAGGATAAGAAATTCAGGAACTTGATCGAAGAAGCCCCCTTTGGCATTGAAAACAAAAAGCCGGATTCAGTAAAAAATATTTATCGAGGCGTTTACAAAAATATAAAGGAAGACGATTTTATTTTACTCTGGAACGGGGGAGTTTGGAATTGGAATGACGGTGAAACCTTGATAAGGGCCATGGAAAAATTAAAGAAAGAAAGAATAAAATTGATTTTTCAGGGTTTTAAACATCCGGGCAAGGGAAAGAAAATATCTTGGAAGGCTAAAAAATGTTTAGACTTGGCTAAAAAATTGGGACTGGAAGGTGAAAATGTTTTCTTCACCCAAGAGTGGGTACCTTATGAACAAAGATCAGATTTTCTTTTAGAGAGCGATGTTGGGGTTGTCTCTTCACCTGATATTCCGGAGGCTAACCTGTTTTTTAAGACCAGGGTCTATGATTATTTTTGGGCGGAGTTACCCGTAATTTTAAATGACTGCGAGGCTTTTGCAGAAACAATAAAGACAAAAAAATTGGGCTTGATCTCTAAAACCGGGGATGTTGAGGATTGGGCTCGAAACATACGGACCTTAAGACGGAATAAAGGTTTAAGACAAGAAATCAAGAGCAATATTAGAAAATACAAGAAAGAAATTAAATGGGAAAAAACATTAAAGCCGATTCAAGAATTCGCTCAGGACCCTCAAAAAGTTCAAGATAAGAAAGGTTTTAGTAACCCATTGTTAAAAAAAATCATTGATTCCAACATTGATGTTGTTAAAGATATATGAAAATAGCTTATTGGGAGGTTCAAGTTGATATAAAAAAAGCAATCGAAGACAGGGGGCATGAGGCGCTGGGCTTGGATTGGCATGATCCTAAATGGCCCAAATTGTTTTCCGGTCTGTCCTGCGATGTTTTTATTTGGTATCCACATGCCCTTCATTCTCAGGGCCACAAACTGTTTGAAAGATCTTTTTTTATAGAAAATTTTTTAAACATAAGGTGTTATCCGGGTACTAGGTCAGCTTATCTTTTTCAAGATAAGATCAGGCAAAAGTATGTGTTTGACCACTATGGAATACCTACCCCCCAGACACAAATATTAAGAACAAACAAGGATGTCATTGATTTCTTGGAAAAAACAAGCTATCCTTTCTTAGTTAAAGATGTTTGGGGTTATGGGGGGTATGGTATAGAGATGATCAGAAGTAAAAAACAAGGAGAGGAGTTTTTGAGAAAAAAAAGAATTCCTAAAAAAGAGAAAAATACTAAAAAGGAGAAATTTGTCTATGTTCAGGAAGTAATTGACGTGGTAGAAGAATATAGGATTATAACCTTGGGTGATAAAGTGCTTTTATCTTACGGGAAAAAATCAGATAAATTTTTGAAACATGTTTGGAGGGGTGCTCAAATATCCTTTGATATTGACAGGAAAATCATCCAAAAGGTTAAAAATTGGAACAAAAAGCTAAAACTGGACTGGTGTGGCTGGGACCTGATTAAAGATAAAGATGGATCTGTTTATCTTTTGGAAATAAATCCCATTTTTGGAACGAAAGTTCTTGAGAGCCAAGGGGTAAATTTAGCTGATCATTTGCTTGATTATGTTCTGTTGCCACAGAACAAGAAATAGAATAAAATGGATTTAGATATTTTATTCGGGGATCGTCTAATGGTAGGACGACTGGTTCTGGTCCAGTTAGTCGGGGTTCGAATCCCTGTCCCCGAGCTACAAAAAAAATAACTCTAAAACCAGAGTTGTTTCTGTTTTATATTTTACATTGCTACAATTGCAGCAATTAGGGTTACTATTCGGCTTCAAATTTCATATAATTTGGTGGCAAGATTATTTTTAGCGGTATAAACTATGAAAATCACGTTACTTTGTGAAAATGTAGTTGGGCACAATAGAGCTAGAACTTGCTTAGCTGAATGGGGTTTCTCTGCTTTTATCCAAACAAAGTATGTAAATCTGCTTTTCGATGCTGGACACACAGATGTTTATAAGAAAAATGCTGAACAGCTTGGTATAAATCTTGAAGATACGCATTTTGTCATTTTGTCCCATTTTCACTGGGATCATACTGGTGGACTTCGTTTCCATAATTTTAAAAACAAGAAAAATTTAGTTACTCATCCAGAGGTATTTGAAAAGTTGCCAGAAGATGAGTCAGAAAAAATAAAGAGTGATTTTGAAATTATTACATCGAAAGAGGTTTTGGAGTTTGCTAAAGATATTTTTTATCTTGGTGAAATTCCTCGTGAAAATGATTTTGAAGATGGTGGATATAAAAATGATAAAATGCTCGATGATTCCGCAATAGTTATTAAAACCTCAAAAGGAGCTGTTCTGGTCACAGGCTGTTCTCATTCTGGAATTTGTAACATTTGCGAGTACGGAAAAAGAGTTTCTGGTCAAGATCTATATGCCGTAATTGGAGGGCTTCATCTCTTTGAAGGTAACCAAAAAACAATCGATAAAACAATAGATTATTTTAAAGCAGAAAGGCCAAGATATCTCTTGCCGATGCACTGTATAGATTTCCCAACTCAGGCAAAACTCCACGCAAACTTTAACACTAAAAAATATTCAACAGGTGACATTATAGAGATTGAAACTGGAGACCAGAAATAAAAGTTTTAAAATAAATATAAAAGATTCTAAAAAATGACTTCTCCGCTTCGCTTTGACCCGGTTGCACTCTCAATCAGCGAAAATCCGCTCGGGATGTATAAAACAACACATCTGATCCGCTCCTGTAGTTGTCGGACCCCACATTTGCCTCTAGTTAAAAATTAATAAAGCTGAATGGAAGTGAACATCAGATATAGCTGAACATTATGCCCAGCATTAATTGGTATATATAAAATAATTGTAAAGTTTCACAACTTTATTAATAATGTAATGGAACTAGATAAATAGTTTTTAGCATTATGGATAAAGAAAATATTAAAGACATCTTGCAAACCATTTTGAAAAAGATTCAAGATAAAGAACTTATTTGGAGACTAGAAGGAAGTGTAAATCTCAAAGTTCAAGGTGTTGAGATTTTAGCTAAAGATTTGGATATTACCACAAATGATGAGGGTATTGAGATTTTCAGGAATGCCTTGAATAAATATGTGGTCAAAGATTTTTTCAGTCAAAAAATAAATGGCCGCTCAATAGTTTGCAATATCAATGATTTTGAAGTTGAGGTTAATTCTTATGGCGATAGAGAGCTAGATATGTTTGACAAGACCAAAAGAATTTCATGGAATGGCTTGGAAATCCCAATTTTACCTCTTGAATATGCTAAAAAATTCTACGAGCTAATTGATAGAAAAGAAAAAGTCGATTTAATTTCTAATTATTTTTCAGACTGATCTGTGTTATAATATCCCTCCATTTCGTTCCAATATTCTTATTACAAGAAAGGCAATTCAAGGATTCAGAGGCTCTGTCCAAGTTTTGCAGATGATTGTTAATTTAATAAAATGTCTAAATTTTAGATATACTAAACGTTAAGCTCAATAGATTTGGAGTCCTAGAAAGAACAAAGAGAGTTATGACTTTAAATAACATTTATATATAGACTAATAATTATATTTTTAATATGAAAACAGTAGGGATAATTGGGGGTCTTGGGCCAGAAACAACTTCAGAATTTTACCTAGATTTAGTTTTTTCTTGTCAAAAGAAAGATAAGAACCATAGACCTTCTATAATAATCGCCAGCGTTCCCTTGCCTTATAAAATTGAAGAAGAGGCAATTTCTAAAGGCACAGGATTTGAAAGAATCCCGCCTTTTTTAATTGCTGAAGCAAAAAAACTGGAAAAAGCAAGGGTAGATTTTATTGTTATGCCTTGCAATTCACTGCACATTTTTATCGAAGATATCAGAAGCGCTGTCAAGATTCCGGTTTTAAGCATTGTTGAAGAAACAGTAAAATTTCTTGCGAAAAACAAATTTAAGAAGGTTGGAATTATTTCCACTTCCGCAACGATTAAGAATAAATTATATGAGAATGCTTTCGGGCAAAACAATATTGAATATGAATCTCCCGATGATTTACAACAAGCCAAAATGGGAAAAATTATCCTCAATCTTGTTACAGGGATGCAAAACAATAAAGACAGAGAAGAATTAATCAGAATTATTAGTGATTTTGAAAAAAAGAATGTTGATTGTGTTGTTCTTGCATG